>CAYWIR010000507.1:0-2077 GCA_964458375.1 uncultured Neptunicoccus sp. | reverse complement strand
GCGCACCAAATTCATCTGATTGATATCAAGCCCAGAGCCCAACAACAATGAAACAAGTAAACGCATCACAAAACCCCCATGCCGCGCGCGGCGACAATCACAAGAACACCCGCACCAATGTAAATACAGGTGGCCACAATACTGCGCACAGACAGGCGCGACATGCCGCAAACCCCGTGTCCAGAAGTGCAGCCCGATCCAAGCCGCGTGCCAAAGCCGACCATTATGCCTGCCACGATCAGCAGGGGAATGTTCGATGTTACGTTTGTGGCGGGCATGTCCATAAACAGGCTCGCAATTGCAGGCACACCTACAACACCAGCCAGAAACGCCGCGCGTTCTGCCCATGCTGATCCAGCCGTGCCGTCAACAAGAGAGCCAGCAATGCCCGATGCGCCCATAATCCGACCGTTCACCAACAGGTAAACAGCGGCCGCACATCCAATCATTAGGCCGCCAAGCAGCCCATACATCCACGAAATTTCCATTCTCATCTCCATATGTTTGAATATGTTCTAGGGGATATTTTCCCAAAGGCCAGAGCAATTCAAGACGCTGCGTCATTAAGTTTCGGTATACCACGGAATCCCAAAGACGCTGTTTCAACCTTGTAAAACAGGGGTCTGTGCGATTTATATGGGCGGATTGCCGCATGTACACGGGAGCGTTTCCTGTTAACTAAGCGGCTTAGGTGTATAAATCCGTGGCGATTCCATCCACTCGGGATGGTCCTCGTGCACGACGCTTGAACAAAGGAGGTTTGTCATGCGCATCGGGACTCCCAAAGAGCTCTTCGAAGGCGAAGCACGGGTCGCAATGACCCCTGATTCAGCCGTACAACTACAAAAACTTGGTTATGACTGTGTGATCGAAACAGGGGCGGGCGCTGCTGCACGTTTTTCTGACGCGGATTACAAAGCAGTGGGTGTGGAGGTCGTGAAAACGGCGGCTGCGCTTTACAAGGCTGCCGATATCGTCGCCAAGGTCCGTCCCCCAGAGGATGTAGAGATTAAACGTCTGCAAAAAGGTCAGACGCTGATTTCCTTCTTCTATCCAGGACAGAACGAAAAACTGATGACTGCCGCCAACAAAAAAGGCGCGCATGTGATTGCGATGGACATGGTTCCACGTATTTCACGGGCTCAGAAAATGGATGCGCTGTCATCCATGGCCAATATCGCGGGCTATCGCTCTGTGATTGAGGCTGGCAACAACTTTGGCCGCTTCTTTACAGGTCAGGTGACGGCTGCGGGTAAGGTCCCGCCAGCGAAAGTGCTGGTTGTGGGCGCCGGTGTGGCTGGTTTGGCTGCTATCGGTGCGGCCACATCCCTTGGCGCACAGGTCTATGCCTTTGACGTTCGCCCCGAAGTGGCCGAACAAATCGAATCCATGGGCGCAGAATTTGTGTTCCTAGAGTTTGACGAAGACCAAACGGACGGTGCGGAAACAGGCGGCTATGCGGCCCCATCTTCACCAGAGTTCCGCGATGCCCAGCTGGCAAAGTTCCGTGAACTGGCACCAGAGATGGACATCGTGATCACAACAGCCCTGATCCCAGGTCGGGACGCGCCTGTGCTTTGGACCAAAGACATGGTGGAACTGCAAAAAGCAGGCTCTGTGATCGTTGATCTCGCGGCGGAACGCGGCGGGAACTGTGAACTCACAGTGATGGACGAAAAAATCGTGTCTGATAACGGCGTGACCGTGATCGGCTACACTGATTTCCCATCCCGTATGGCGGCACAGTCTTCTACGCTTTATGCGACCAACATTCGCCACATGATGACGGATCTGACGCCCGAAAAAGACGGCGTTGTGAACCACGATATGGAAGACGATGTGATCCGTGGGGCGACAGCCACCTATGACGGTGCAATCACCTTCCCACCGCCACCGCCAAAAATTGCGGCGATTGCAGCCAAGACCGTGGAAAAAGTTCCTGAGCCCACACCCGAAGAAATTCGCGCCGCAGAAGTGGCCGCGTTTAAGAAAGAAACCCAAACCCAAGTTGGCCTGTTGGCTGTGGGCGCGGCGATCCTTCTGGGTGTTGGCCTTGTGGCCCCTGCCAGCTTTATGC
>CAYWIR010000506.1:0-2080 GCA_964458375.1 uncultured Neptunicoccus sp. | reverse complement strand
GCGAAGAAAAATGTCGTGACTCCAAAGAAGCCGACGTAAAACGGCCCCACCCAGAAGTCGAACAGATCACCGCCGACCAGCGTCCCGCCTCGGACGCGGTATTTTCTTTCGAAGGTGAGCATTGCCATCTTCAAACTCCTTATATTGCGGCATGGACGCGAGCGCACTCATGTCGCCGGTTCTGTCGGTTCGTTTGCCACGGGCGACGCGGGAACCGCCCCGCCCGTGACTATGTTTATTCAGCCGAACTCAGCTGGTTATTCCATTCCGCCGAAAGCGAGGGAGAACCAGTTTGTCGAGTCGTTGCTAAGCAGGACGAGGTGAATCATCGCAGCCAGCAAGAACAGGAAAACACCCTGCGCCACGAAAACGCGGCGGGGGTCGAAGATCAGCCAGATCTTGTAAAACTGTGCCATTGATTAGGTGCTCCTATTACCAAGCGAACCAAGGAAGCTTGATGTAGGTGAGAACGTGAGCAACGATGGCTACGACGGCAAATACCGTGAACCCGCTCATGTACACCGAATGCAGCTCCTGGGCTTGCTCGTCAGTGAGACCTGTGAAGGACAGATCAGTTTTGTCAGCCATGTAAAATACTCCTTACAAAACTAACGCCGCGTATTCCCCGCGACAGGGCGTGAACGGAGGCTCATCCTCCGCCCTGATTCACCTCACCCGTTAGGGATCGGTAACTGGTGTCCGATGCCGCCTTACGGCTGGAATATCATCGGAGTAATGATACCGGCCTGAGACCATGCGGCTTGTACCGGGTCCTTTTCAGGCAGGCGAAAATTGCGGGCCGCGAACAAAATCCACGTGAACAAGGCCAGCGGCAAACACGCCAAGAATATGATCGCGAAATACGCGCCGTATTCCCGTTTTGCGGCGTTCGAATTGCTGCGTGTTTCGATGTCGTTGTTTGTAAAGTCGCTCATGCGTTTTGCCCTCCCGTGGCAGGTTGCAATCGTTCTACGGTTTCAAGAACAACGCGATCCGCGCCGTCCCGAAGGGCCGCTTTCTCGGCCGCATCCCGAAGGGTTTTTGCGGCGGAAATTCGTGTCAGGATGGGGTGGGTGGCAACAATAGCATCTAGCGCACGCGCTGCATCTTCATCCCAAGGGAAATCGCGTCGAAGTGTGGTAGGCGTTGCCTCTGCGGCGTCCATGTCAGAACCAAGAGGTAGGATGTGGAATAGTGCATCAAACAAACCATTACACACCTCTTGGACCATATAGGTCGCACCCGCATATCCCATGAACGGTGTCCCTGTGGCACGCCTGATTGCGGCACCGGGGAAGCTGGCAGGAATGAACGCAGGGGACGGGCCGTGCCCTGCCTTTAGTTCAGCCAAATACATCTTTTCATTAATCGACCCGAAGACAATCAAAGGGCGTTTTTGCCCCATCATTGCGCGCACTTCGTCGTTGTTGGTTTTCTGACCCCGTGTGCGCGATACTGCAAATGCACATGGCAGGCCCAGATCGTCTTCGAGAAACTTTCGCATTCCGCGGGCATAGGTCTCGTTCGCGACCACAGCAAAGCTGGCGGTAGCAAAGAAGTCTTGCGTTACGGACCGCCATAAATCCCAGACCGGTTTGATCGTAGAATGCTTTTCTTTTTCGATAAACGGTTCAGGATCCAACCCTGTCAGTTCGCCAAGCTTGCGCAGGAACTTCGTGGTGCTGTCCAGCCCGATCGGGGCCTGCAGATAGGGTTTATCTAACACCTCACAAAGGCCGCGTCCGAATTCACGATACATGCAAATGTTCACATCCGCATTCACGAGGTTCCGCATTTCCGCGACATGTGCGCCCAGCGGCATGACCATATTGATTTCGGCGCCAATGCCTTCGACCAGACGGCGGATTTCGGCCAGATCAGACGGCATGTTGAACGTGCCATACATCGGCCCAAGAATGTTGATGCGTGGCTTGGCGCCCTCTTCGCGCTTCGCTTCTTTGGGCATTCGGCCCTTGGTCATACCAAATTCGGTAAAAATCCACGTCATCGGCGCAGGGTCCGCGCGCCCCAAGCGTGTTTCAAGGCGGCGGGTGACTTGATAGGCATCTTTGGTGTTTGG
>CAYWIR010000505.1:0-2084 GCA_964458375.1 uncultured Neptunicoccus sp. | reverse complement strand
CAAACGCCATTGGCGGTGCTTTGGCCCCCGTAAACACCAATCCAGACAACGCCCCCGTGCAACTGTCTGGCGGTATGGAACCCACAGTCTCCGCCTACAGCAAAGCACTGGAACGTCTTGAAACGCAGCGCCAAGTGGACATGGTCATTGCTTCAAACCGCATCACCAGCACGGTGGATGCGACAGAATTGAACTCCGCCGTAATTTCCCACTGCGAAAGCATGAGCCGCAAGGCCGCCAACCGCATTGGCTTGGGTCAAATCCCACCCCACGGCACCAATCGCCCAGATATCGAAGCCGCCAAGGCCATGGCGCTCGCTCTTACCTCTGATCGCTTCATTCTAACTGCTCCCAGCGGCTATGTGGGCGCTGTTGCAGGGCTGCTCAGTTCGCAAAAATACTTCCAGTCTCCGACATTCAAAACACTGCGCGGCATTGCAGCGCCGAACTTTGATTTTTCCGATGGCGATCTTAAAACACTGCTGACAGCAGGTCTTTTGCCCATCGACACCCTGCCCCGCAAAGGTGTTGCGGTGGTTAAAGGCATCGCAACCAGCCAGTATCAAATCAACGTGCAACGCACCGCAGATCGCGCGGTACGCACCGTTCAAAACATCGCAATCGACTATGTTGGCTTGCTCAACAACCAAGCACAACGCAGCGCACTGCGCCAACGCATAGACGAGGCTTTTAACGCCATGTTCCGTGAAGGCGCGTTGGTCCCCTCCGCCGATGGCCTCTCCCCGCCTTACGAGGTGGAGGTTACAGCAACCAACGCGGATGCCGCCGCTGGCATCGTGCGCATCGGCATCGCCGTGCGCCCTGTCCGCGCCATTGATTACATCTACGCGACGATCAACGTCCGCGCCTTTTAATTAAGTCATTTTGCCAGTCACGCAGGGGCAATTCACGCCCGAAATGTGACCAACCATAAGGATACCCTATGCCTAAAATCCTCAGCGCAAACCGATCCAAGGTTCTTATCGACGGCGAACCCGTCGAAGGCTTGCAAGACATTTCCTTTGTCACAGATCGCCCCACCCAAGACATCGCTGCCATTGGCGAAGCCGAACGCATCGGCATCGTATTTGGCACAACGCGGGTTACGGGTGTTATCAAAGCACGCTCTTCCGTGGCGGTACTGGACGAAAAATTCGGCACAAACCAGTCCTTCCAAGTGGTGATTTCCAGCAACTTTGATGGGTCAGACGGCGAAGAAGAAAACGTGATTTCCCTGCAAGAATGTTATGGCCACGGCAAACGTTTTGGCATGGGGGTCGGCGGCGTTGCAGAAACGCTCTATGACTTCACGGCCACGCGGGAATCTGCGGGCTAATGGCACAGGCAGCCCCCATATCTGCACCCCAAGATTTGGTGCTTGCGGATGGAACATTCCGTCTGTCTTTGCCCGACTGGGGGCGCTGGCTCGATATTCTCGACCGCGCCGCACGGGGCCAAGACACTGCGGACCGTGCCAACCCAGATCGGTTGCTGCAAGCATGGTTGTCAGCCAGCGTAACCCGCGCTGACGACAGCGGCGCATTCCACCCCATTCGCAGCGTCGCAAACCTGCCCGCGACGGTGGCGGATGCATTGATGACCGCTGGCACAGATGCACTCGACACGGCCAGCGCGCAAGAAGCGATTGAAGTGTTAGAGAACGATCAAATCATTGAAATTTCGACACCTTCTCAATCTTTCACGATCCAACCGCTCACGTTTTCGGAACGCAACGCCTGTTTGCAAGGGGCGCTTTTGCTCACATCTGATGGGCCACAGATCAACGCAAGTCAGTACGAAATCGCTCTCGTCGCCCGATCAACCACGGTGACAGAAACGGGCGAACCTGTCAGCGTGAACACCCTCCGCGCCCTGTCGATCTCTCTTGGCGAAACGCTGATCTCAGCAGCGCGAAAGCTGTCAGATCCCGCTGCCGAGGCAGAATTATCTGCTTTTGCGGAGGCGGGGCTGAGCCACCCAGATATGGAGCTGGCAACCTTGTGCCTGACGTTTGGCTTAACACCTCAACAGGCCGCTGACCTGCCCGCCGCAACCGCGAAACGGCTGAACGCCGCCGCCCGCTT
>CAYWIR010000504.1:0-2085 GCA_964458375.1 uncultured Neptunicoccus sp. | reverse complement strand
TGGGCAATCCATCCATGGTGTTTTTTGGCTTCACATACTGCCCCGATGTTTGCCCAACCACATTGTCGGATATTTCTGGCTGGCTTGACGACCTTGGAGATGATGTTGCGGACATGAACGTCGTGTTCATCACGGTCGATCCGGAGCGCGATACCGTGGACGCCATGGCGGAATATGTCAATTATTTTCACCCTGCTATCCAAGGCTGGAACGGGACGCTTGAAGAGACAGCGCGCGCTGCCGCTGGCTTCCGTGCGCGCTATGAGAAGGTCGCTACGGACGGCGACTATACGATGAACCATACGGCAAGCGTCTTTCTCTTTGATGCTGAGGGGCAGTTTTCCGGCACAATAGACTACCATGAACAACGGGAATTTGCGGTGCCAAAAATCCGCCGCGTCCTGACAATAGAAGAAGAAACATCATGAAGTTGAGGTATCCTGCATTTGGTGTCTTAGGCGCTTCTTTAGTCCTAACGCTAGTCTTGGCATCACAGGCCAACTGGGGAATGTCCCGGGCACCCGACGCACTTGCTGCGGCGTCGAATTGGCAGCCCGTTCCCTTGCAACAACCATCTATGTCGCTTCAAACAGAGTCACCCTCTTGGAGCACGATTGCGGCAGCTGACAAAGTCATTTGGTCCTCAGAGCCGCCGGAGCCTCTAGCTTACGACGGAGCGTTTTGGGAAATGTCCTCGCCAGTGGTAACCTGGTCGGGCACCTTGTCCTCAGGTGAAACCTTAGATGCATTGCTGTCTGCGGCGGGCCTTTCTGCTGGCGATCGCGCCGAAGTAGCTTTGGCCATGGCGGCAGAATATGACCTGCGCAAGCTTAGACCCGGATATGGCATCGAAATTGAAACTTCCGTTTCCGGATCGCTTAATCGAGCCGTATTGTCTGTTGACGAAGGCGTCCAAATCGAAGCGGTTTTCACAGATGAGACTGCCACTCGGAGAATATTGCCTGAGCCTGATCTGGTGCTGCGGGCGGCAGATACGACGGTGCAAAACTCGATTTCGGCAACTCTTGCATCGGCAGATGTTCCCGCTCGGTTTGCCGTAGACTTGGCTGAGATGTTGGGAGGGACCGTTGACTTCCGGCGTGATTTGAAAGGCGACGAACCGTTGCAATTGATGTGGCGTGAAGCCAGGCTCGGCGACCAGATTATCGGACAACCTCACCTGTCCTTCGCAGCGCTGACCATCGACGAAACCCGCTATGAGATCGTGTGGCCGGACGACAACTCTGGCAACGCGACAATTTTTGTCGATGGAGAAGTGTTGCGCGTGTTCGCGCAGCCTGTGAAGGGAGCGCGGTTGAGTTCCGTGTATGGCAACCGCAGACATCCGATTTATGGAGATGTGCGCATGCATACAGGGGTCGATTTTGCAGCTCCGCATGGGACGCCCGTTTATGCCACCGCACCTGGAACTATTTCCTTTGTTGGTCGACGCGGCGGCTATGGACGCGTGGTCGAGATCGCGCATGGCTCGGATACTATGACCCGCTATGCGCACCTGAGTTCTGTGCCCGACGGTCTTTCGGTCGGAGAAAGGGTTACAGCGGGCGAGACGATCGGTCGCGTTGGTGCGACAGGAACTGCAACAGGTCCAAATCTGCATTATGAAGTGCGGGTGGATGGTCGACCCACAGATCCAATGTCGGAAGAACGGCTTGCCGAAGCGGCAAGAGCAGAAGGAACCAATCCAGACATTGTAGCACGTCTTCATGAGAGCCGGGCACAGTTTACTGGTTTACTTGATCAGGATGTCGCTCAAACGATGTCAGAAAGTCTTTAGATAATGAAAAAACACTTACTCTCCGCCTTGCTCACGCTCTCCTTGGCTGGGCAAGCGATCGCCCAAACGACCCCAATTGAAGTTATTAAGACGAATGGTTGCGGTTGCTGCCTAGCCTGGATGAAACACCTCGAAGAAAACGGCTTTGAACCCACAGGTGAGGATATGTTTGCAGGCCTTTTTGTACGCTTCAAACTCGATAATGGCGTTCCGCAACGTATGGTGTCCTGTCACACGGGGCTCATCGACGGATATGTGATCGAAGGCCATGTCCCAGCGGGTGATAT
>CAYWIR010000503.1:0-2087 GCA_964458375.1 uncultured Neptunicoccus sp. | reverse complement strand
TCAAACTTCTCTTTTGCCATATCGTTGGCCTCCGTCGTCTTTGGCGTCTTGCGCCTGTGTAAAATGCCTTATCTCAAAGGCCTAAAGAGGTGCCCTCGCACCCCTATTCATGATGCGTGTCAGCTAATGCGCCTTGAGGCAAAAATCAATGGTGAAAATTCAGTTAGCCCGTGGAACACAGCGAAACCACACTGTCCAATGTAATCCGTCACCATTGCAGGCAGGTATCTGTTCCTTGCTAGGCTTTGCAAAACTGTATTTCCGCAGTGATAAGTGTCTTGTTTTCGCGCGCTTTCGTGTCCGTTGTGCGGGATTTTTAAGACTTTGAAGGGCTACTATCGGTGTTAAACAACCCAGATTGAATGCGCCCTGCAAACCCGTTGACCACATTTTCATAATCCGCCTGCGGGTTTTTTGTCGTCAAGGCCCCAATAACACCACCCGGTGCATAGCCGCTGCCAAACCCTGCAACATCGCGGGTCGGCACTACAGCCTCACCCGTTTTGAGGTTTGTAACTGTGATATCACCTGAAATCGCACTTACCCCACCAATCAGAAGCGACTGACCTGGGGACACCAACGCAACGCTTTTAATACGGACGGTAACTTTGACGGGGTCGCCTTGCGGGTTGCCGATAGACAAAGATCGCTTCAACGCCGCTTGCACGTCGCGCTTCACTTGTTCAGAGCTGATGGAAATCTCCCGTCCCGTCACGCCACTTTTCATAGCCGATGTATCAACAGCCACGTCGACAACACGAATACTACGCGATACCTCTGGCTCCACCAAGGACGTGGTACATGCCGCAACCAATAAAATAAGCGGTAAAAGAATAAGTGTCTTGAGTTTCATGAAATGTCCTAACAGATCTTGTTTGAATGACTTTTGCAATTTTGCATTGAATATCAAGGGTCCAACTCTCACACAAGGTGCTTTTTGCCAGCATTGGGCATTCCGCGAAATTAGCCTATATTAACGACACGCATAAATTCGGAGCACCCATGCCAGACGGACAGATCACCCGCGAACACCCCCCAAAGGTGGAACTTACCAGCCGTGTGATGAGCATTCTGGAAACCCTTCAAGTCGCACGCAAAAACCTGATTTCCATTATCCCCTATATCGCCGTAAAACAGCCTATGGTGACAGGCAGAACGGGCATCATCCGTTGGCACATGGTAATGGATCCCGACGCGAACCGCCGCATCCTGAAGGAAAAGCTGGATATCTACCCCAAGTCCGATGTCACAAAAAACGTCCTGCGCCCCGCCATCGGCGACAGTATGTTTATCGCGGAAGGGGCCCATTGGCGCTGGCAACGCCGTGCCGCCGCGCCCGTGTTTTCACACCGCAACATCGCCAGTCTTGCCCCCATCATGTCCGCCAGCGCCGAAGCGGTATGTGACCGCTTGGCCAACACCAATGGCGAAGCGGATGTGTTTGATGAAATGGTCCGCGCCACATTCGAAGTGATATCAGACGTCACCTTTTCGGGCACCAGCACAATGGACAGCGATGCCGTCCACAAAGCCATCGACAACTACATCGACCAGACCGCACGCATGTCTTTGTTCGATGTGCTCGGAGTCCCAACATGGGTGCCGCGCCTGTCTCGTCTGTTTGGTCCGAACTCCCTGACGAAAATGAAAGACATCGCGGATCAAAGCATCGCGCGTCGCCGTGAAAGCGGACCCAAAGACATCCCCGATCTGCTCGATCTTCTGCTAGAAGGCCAAGACCCAAAATCGGGTCGCCAGATGAACGCCTCCGAATTGCGCGACAATCTCCTGACCTTCATTGTCGCGGGCCATGAAACCACGGCGCTCACCCTTGGCTGGGCGCTTTACCTCTGTGCTTTTGATCCCGTGGTGCAGGAAAAGCTGCGCAACGAAGCGCAATCCGTACTGAAAGGCGAAGTCGCCACCGCCGATCACGTCAAGCACATGCCTTATTGCGAACAGGTGATCAAAGAGACCCTGCGCCTCTATCCTCCAGCCGCATTCCTGTCGCGCACCGCACAGGAAGAAGACGAACTCTGTGGCCGCAAAATCAAACGCAAAGACACAGTCATGTTGCCCGTCTATGC
>CAYWIR010000502.1:0-2094 GCA_964458375.1 uncultured Neptunicoccus sp. | reverse complement strand
ATGTGGAAACGCCAGACACAGGCGTTTCGTTCTTGCATCCCGGTCTTGGGAAACGTCCCCTGCACGCTTGTTCTTGTTCCAAGGCCGTGGCTGCATTCTCTCCTGATCTACGGTTAACGGATGGCTTAGAGGACCGCCTCAAAGCCTATACCGAATTCACAACAACCGATTTAGCGGATTTTAAGTCCGAATTGGCCGACATTCGCACCCGTGGCTATGCAGAGTGTGTGGAAGAGATTGAACGGGGCATGTGCTCTGTTGCCACCGTGTTATCCCAAGAGGGGTTCGGCACCAGCCTATCGATTGGAGCGACAGGATCGGTGCGGGTGTTTACCCCAGAATTTCGGGCAAAAATTGGAGCGGAATTGCAAGGTCTCTCCAGCGATATCTGTGATGTTTTGAACTTTGCCAGTCGTCAACAAATACGGAAGTCGGGATAACGCACCCCGCCCTTAAAACTTGGCTTTTGTTGCGTGGGCTTCTGCCACCTCTTGCTCATCCCAAAAGCCGATAAACACACCACGCGAGTATTCAGGAACCTTCTCCTCAATAGCCTTTGTCGATTGTGTCACGCGATTGTTGCGACTGACGGTCCAATCCAGCACCCGCGCCTGTAAGCGCTGGCGTTCCTGTTCATAGGCGGGATCTGCGCCAAGATCGGTGAATTCTTGGGGATCAGTTTTTAAATCGAACAGCATGGGCCGCATACCTTGGCAATAGATGTATTTCCAACGCCCATCATAGGCCATGATCATACTACAATCAGTGGTGGGTCGATCCAATTCAACACGTGCAGGCAGGCGGCTGAAGTCTGCTTCGCTGAAGGCGCAGTCTCGCCATTCTGGGGTTTCGCCGTGCAATAGGGGCAAAAGCGAACGGCCCTCTAGGATGTGATCGCGCACCTCGCCGCCCATGAAATCGACAATTGTAGGCACAAGATCAATCGCTTCGGTCAATCGGCTGTCCACTGTTCCTCGCGTGGCATCCGCCTTGGAAGATGGGTCATAAATGATCAGAGGCACGCGCACGGACGGGTCATGGAAATAGAGCTTTTCCCCCTGCCAGTGATCCCCCAAATAATCTCCATGATCTGAGGTAAAGATGATCATCGTGTCTTTCAAACGGTCCGTGTCTTCAAGCCATGTCACAATGCGGCCTACGTGATCATCGATTTGTGTAATCAACCCCATATATGTGGCAATCATACGCTCCCGCGCGCCTTCGCGTTTGTATTGCGCAGAATGACGGAACTCCTGATTGCTTTGATAAATGGGGTGGGCCGTTTCTTGTTCGGCATCTGTACGCACTACGGGAACCACATCGTCGGTGTTGTACATTGCGTGATAGGGCGCAGGGGCAGCGATGGGCCAATGCGGCTTGATATAACTGAGGTGCAGGCACCACGGATCATCATCCGCTTGTTCCATAAATTCGATAGCGCGGTTGGTAGAGTACGCGGTTTCTGAATGTTCTTCAGGCACCCGTGCTGGCAAATGCGCGTTTTCATTCAGCCAGCCGTTTTTAAACGTGCCATCATGGTCCACACAGGTTGCGGCCCAGTCTTGCCATGGGTTTTCCCCTTCCATGCCATTGGCCCGAAGATAGTCATTATAATGGCTTGGCACTCTGCCCCCTGTTGGGTGCAAACCATCCATGCGATCCCACACATCAAAGCCACATTCGCCAATCTGTTTGCCCCGTGGGCTTTGAGGATCAATCCCAAGGCGCTGCATACCCAATGTATCGGCTTGCGCATGTGTCTTGCCGCAGAGCACAGCACGGGCCCCAAAGCTGTTCAGATGGTCGCCCAACGTCCACTCCCCAACCCTAAGGGGCACATTGTTGTAATCAGAGCCATGGCTGTGCACATAGCGGCCCGAATATGTGCTCATGCGGCTTGGTCCGCAAATCGGGGACTGCACATAGGATTGGTCAAACAGCACACCGCGCGCCGCCAGTGCATCAATATTGGGTGTTTTGATCGTCGGATGCCCAGCGCAGCCGAGGTAATCGGCGCGAAGCTGATCGCACATAATGAAAAGCACGTTTTTGGCCATGGATACATCCCCTCCTCGTTTCACCCTGCTGGCGGCA
>CAYWIR010000501.1:0-2097 GCA_964458375.1 uncultured Neptunicoccus sp. | reverse complement strand
GCCAAAACACCATCCACTTGCCGCGCCAAATCGCGCACGGTCTCCAGATGATCCCGTGGAATCCATCCATCAATCGTCGCGATCATACGGTCCCAATCCAGCAGCATGTAAAACGCCACGACAGGGGCCACGACCATGAATATCGCCACATCCAGAATGGTGAAAGCAGACGCCAGCAACGCATTCGCCAGATCGCCCCCCTTGGAACGCACGAATTCAATCACCGAAGACAGACCCTGCAAAACCGCAGACCCCTCTTTGAACGCTTCAGGGAACCGCCCCTGTATAAACGTTTGAAATTGCGCAACATATTCAGGAAGTGCAGAGACAAATTCAGCAGTTTGCTTGACCAAAAGGGGGATCAAAACGATCAGCATGATTAAAATGGCCACCACAGCCACCAGCGTAATCACCGTCGTGGCCACACTGCGGGACAACCCAGCCGCCTCTAGACGATCCGCAACGGGATCAAGAAAATAGGCAATCGCCATTCCCGTGATAAACGGCAACAACACATTCCCCATCATCCACAAACACAGCAAGAAAACCACTGCGCCAATGCCCCAATACCGCACCTGCTCGTTTGCACTCAAAGCCATGATAACTCCGCAAAAAATTCAAGACTCAGGTGTATCGCAAACCGCACGTGAAAACAATTCATCCCACGCCTCTTGTGCAACCCGCGTGGCTACGGTTACTTCGACGCAACATGTCACAAAGGACATCTCATGCCCAAAACCCGCGTTGCCCTTGAAATTGGCCATGGCACATCATTGCGCCGAATGGACTATACCGCCGCCGCCCGTCGCGCCATTCAGAACGCGCTGTGGCGAAACTCCCTTACCGTCGCCCCTGCGTTTGGCTTTCCCAAAGAAGCGATGATCGTCGATGTGGATATCGCCGTTCAAAACCCAGATGCCGTGGACACAAATGCGCTCAAGGATATGTTCCCCTATGGCCAAATCAGCATCTCGGCCTCACACGGAGGGCTCGACATTGCCAAACCCGACAGCGACGATCACACCGTCATCGCCAACGCCGCAATCGTGGTCTCATTTGATATGGAGCCCGCGTAATGGACCTCAATAAAAACCACCGCATCATCCTTGAAACAGGGATCGGCACCGATCTTTACGGCCAAGACTATACCAAAGCCGCCCTTCGCGCCGTGAACGATGCCATTCGCCATTCATCCCTGACCCTGTTCACCGAACTCGGCCTCGATCACAAACAAATGACAGTTAAGGTCACCATCGGCGTCCAAGACCCATCTGCCCTAGACACCGCCCAAATTGCCGCTGAACTGCCACGGGGCAACGCCCAAGTGACTGCCGTGCAAGGCGGCCAAAATATCCCCTCACCCGATGGCACCACCGCCAGCGTCATCGCAACAGCAGCGATTGAGGCCTATTACCCCATCGATCAAACCGCTTACAAATTGTCAAAATAACAATGGGTTGGTGCGTTCGCGCACCCATCACTCATTTTGGGCGGTGCAACACATAATCCACATCACCATTCACAGCACCCGTAAATTCCATTCCCAAGCGTTCCATCAACGCAATCGACCGACTGTTGTCCTTATCCGCTCCCGCGATGATCCGCTCCAGCCCTTGGATTTCAAACAGATAGGCAAACAACGCCTCAACCGCCGCCGCGCCCAACCCTTTGCGCTGCGCAGCACCTGCCAGCGTCACGCCGACCTCCGCCTCAAGCGCCTGTTCACTCAGAAACACACCCATGTCCCCGATCAACACGCCACCCAGATCAATCCCAATCTGGCTCCACTGCCCCCGTTGAAACAACTCCGCTTGGGCCATATGGGTTAAAAATCCCAGCGCCTCATCATCGTCCATCCGCGACCAGTCTTGATATCTGCCCACCTCTGGGTCTTGTCGATAGGCCTGAAAGGCGCTCAAATCCGCGGGGTCCAACCGCCGCAACACGACACCCCGCAGGGCATCTATACGAAAATCAGACAAATTGCTCGCGGATCAACCGCTCTTCCAGCCCATGTTCGGGATCAAACAACAACCGATGCGTCACATCAGGGGCGCTTTCAATTTCCACCCACTCCACGCTCTCCGCTTCGTTGCC
>CAYWIR010000500.1:0-2100 GCA_964458375.1 uncultured Neptunicoccus sp. | reverse complement strand
AGGGATTATTTTGGCCTTGTTCACAATTTGCGCAGTCTGCCGCCACTGCTCGCAAAGTCCGACTGTGTCGCGCTTATTCCCAAGCTGTTTGTTTTGGATATCGCGTCAATTTATGGGCTTGGGTACACGCGGTTTCCGATAGATGTGGTGAAACAAGATTTCACAATGTCTTGGCATCGACGCAATGACGAAGACAGTGCAACGACTTGGCTGCGTGGGATCATCAGGGATGTCATTGAGCAGCACAAAGAGAACGCCAAAGGTCTCTTAGACTGATTTTGCGATTTGGCGCCCCATCAGAATGTAAAACAAAATGGGTAAAACCGTTAGGGCTTTCACCGAAAGCAACGCATAGCCCAATGAAAAAACGCCATGATGACCGAAAACCCCATCGCTGAGCAGACCGACCAAAGGTGGACCAAAACACATGCCCACAAGGTTAAAGGACAGCAGAAAGAACGCAGTTGCCATGGGGCGGTTCAATGAGGGTGTGCGTTGATAAATGAAGGCGAATGTGGGGCCCCAAAACGCAAAGCCGAAAAACGTTGATACGGCGTAGATCAAAAGCCCAACTATAGAATTTTCTAACGTCAAAACCAAAGCAATCAAAATGGTTTGTATGGCGAGGATTGAGGCAACAAAATACATGCGGCCTGGTTTGTATGTGTGTCCGATCCGATCCGTTAAAAGCCCTAAGAGATAGGTGCCTGGGCCGCCAATCACGCCGAAGCAGAAAGCCAGCAACATTCCAACTTGTGCTACCTCTAGATCGTATTGGCGGATCAAAAGCGTTGGCATCCAAGTTAGAAAAGCAAAAAATGTGATTCCAAACGAGGTTAAGGCGAGGCAAGCGAACCTTAGCCCAGCATCGTTCAAAATGTGTTGGAGCGTATCAAAAAACAGTCCGACATCGGAGCCATGCTCATTAGTTTTCGCCGCCCTTGGGTCGTGACCATAGCGATAAAGCAAAACAGCGATGATCAAGCCAGGCAAGCCAGCCACAAAAAAGGCAGTACGCCATCCCCAAAGTTGCCCAATAATCCCACCAATCAAAGCGGCGGCAAGTACACCAACATTTGCCCCCGTCGCAAATGTAGACAGAGCAGAAGCATGCGCGTCTTCAGGATACAGATCAGAAATCAAAGAATGCGCAGGTGCCACGGCCCCCGCCTCGCCCGCGCCAACGGCCATTCTGGCGCCGAACAGTTGGGTGAAGTTCTGTGCAAATGAAGTGAGTGTTGTGAACAAGCTCCATGTAAAAACTGATCCCGCAACGATGTTGTTGCGATTCCAGTGTGCGCAAAGAGCCGCCACAGGAAAGCCGACGACAACGAAGATTATCGCGAAGGTCAATCCTGACAACAGGCCCAAATGCCAATCGGATAGTTGAAATTCCAAGGCGATGGATTCGAGCAACAAGCTCATGATCTGCCGATCCAGTTGTGCGACCGCAAACATGCCCCAAAGTAGAAACAACATTCGGGATGCGGATTCCTTTTGTGAACCCACAGGTGTCTTAGGAGCGAACATTCGGTTCTCAAGTGCTAGTCAGTATTTCACACCGTCTATACGATCCACTTCGCTGAGCAAAGATTGCTTTTATAGACACAGAAGGCGGCAGGCGACGGCGCTTTGTGCGTGTTGACCAAAACCCATTGGTTAGAGGCCTGTCGCAGATATCATCCAGTGACGAAATTCACCTAAACTTGGACTTATATGCCTATTTGTAACTGTTGATCAGAACAGCGACGCCAACTTCACAGCGGCGTACGTGCCATCTATCAACTTTACAGGTACGTCTTCACAGTCATCCAGAATATGGGTCATGCCTGCGCAGCCTAAGACAACGCTGTCGATGTTGTCTGAAATTGCTGCCGCATTTATTTCGGCTTTGACTTGGCGTGTCGCGTTCTCGCGATCTGTTTCTAATGCCAGAACGGGGACACCGCTGGCCCTGACACGGGCGAGGTTTTTGTCTAGCCCATAGCACCTGATGTTTTCCTCCAAAATGGGGACAGATACGTCTAGCGTTGTGACTACAGAAAATCGCGGACCATAGAGGGACGCCATGTGGTACGCGGCCTGCCCAATGCCAATCAC
>CAYWIR010000499.1:0-2103 GCA_964458375.1 uncultured Neptunicoccus sp. | reverse complement strand
CGCCTTGAACATCCGCGCAGGCTTTTCAAATTCGGCCTGAATGACAGGACGATCCGAAACCCAGTCTGGGGAAAACCCTGCAAACAAAACAATGACATAGTCACGACCAGACCGCGCGCAATCTTCGGCCAGCAGACGGGGTAAATCACCATCACCTGCGACAATCGCAAGGGGATCATTGCCCAGATCCGCCACCATCGGCTTAACTGCCTTTCGGCGTTGTGATGTGTCGGCTTGAATCCTCAAGGATGAAATCCGTCACATCCTGCACCAATGCGTTTGACGCATATTCCAACTGCATCGTTCCCGCACGATCCCGCAAAGACCCTGTGCCCGTAAACAACAGCTTAAACGCAGAGCGCAGCCCGTTGATCTCGTTCTTGGATGACCCACGCCGCTTTAGCCCCACAAGGTTCAACCCTTCAAGGCTCGCGCGGTCCCCAAGCACTGTACCGTAAGGGATCACATCGGCAACAACAGCGGCCAAACCACCGATCATTGCGCCTCGCCCTACGCGACAGAACTGGTGCACGCCCGACAGCGCCCCCATCACAACCTGATCTTCGATGATACAATGTCCGCCAAGGCTGGCGTTGTTGGCCAGAACAACCTCATTCCCGACGATGCAATCATGCCCAATGTGCACACCCATCATATAAAGCCCATCGTCGCCAACTTTGGTCAAACCACCGCCGCCTTCAGTACCAGGGTTCATAGTGACATGTTCACGGATGCGATTACGCTTGCCGATTTCCAGCTTCGTACGCTCGCCACCAAACTTAAGATCCTGTGGCGCGTGGCCGATACTGGCGAAAGGAAACACAACGGTCCCGTCGCCAATTGACGTCCAGCCCTCAACCACCGCGTGGGATTTTAGCTCAACACCGTCCCCAAGCGTGACCTCTGGCCCCACAACGGCAAATGCACCGATTTTACAGTTTGCGCCTACAACCGCACCGTCTTCGACAACAGCCATACGGTGGATTTCGGCACTTTCATGCACTGACATAATTACTGATCCTCTGGTGGAACCATCATTGCGTTGAATTCAGCTTCAGCCACAACCTTCCCATCCACGACACCTTCGCCATAGAACCGCCACAGCTTACCACGGCCACGGATCACCTTCACGTGCAGTTCCAGCTGATCGCCGGGAGTCACGGGATGACGGAATTTGCATTTGTCGATGGACAGGAAATACACCAACATATCGTTGTCGATCATATCAAGCGTCATCACCACCAAAACAGCAGCAGTTTGCGCCATCGCTTCGACAATGGTCACACCTGGCATGATTGGCTGCGCAGGGAAATGGCCTTGGAAATGCGGCTCGTTGAACGTCACATTCTTGATGCCCACGGCGCTTTTGTTCAGATCAATCTCGCGAACGCGGTCAATCAAAAGGAACGGATAGCGATGCGGGATCATCCGTTTGATGTCTTGGATATCCGCGCTTTTCAATGCGCCGTCGGTCTCAGCCTCAGCCATATCAGGTCCTTAGTCTTTGATGTCTCACTCGAACGTGCCTATCAACCCACCCGCCTTCGATCAAGTCAGGACTTGTTCCAGCACGTCTATTCTAACGCCAACTCACCAGCAGCATAGGCAGCATCCAGCCGTTCAATGACAAGATTTGTAACATCTCCGCCTTGGCTGATCCAAACCGCGCTTTCATCCAGCACAAACACAATGCCGTTTTCTTGCATCAATTGCGCGATAATCCGTTCTGATTGGCGGAAAAACCGAAACCGCGCCGCTTCGAGCGACTTGGTCAGGTCCAATGCCTTTTGATCTTGGGTGCGGCGAAACTCTTTGACCTTCACATCAAACGCTTCTGCCAACGGCGCAAACTCTTCCCCGCTTAGGGTTTTGCGCACTTCGGTAAGTTCTCGCTCTTCGCGCTCAAGGTCTTGCGCCAAGGCCTCATTTTCCTCAACCAGCGCATTTTGATCCGCAGACAGTGCGCCCATCAGCGCCTTGCCAAAATCAGAAGACTGGATCAACCGTTCACGGTTCACACTCACCACAGGGGAAAGTGGTTGATAAACAGGGAAAGTGTCATCCTCTTGCGCCATAACTGCAGGGGCAAAAAACAGCCCTGCA
>CAYWIR010000498.1:0-2104 GCA_964458375.1 uncultured Neptunicoccus sp. | reverse complement strand
TCTTTTTCAGGATGCGGAATGCGGGTGATGCCCACGTCGATGACTGTTGCGCCGGGCTTAACCCATGCACCTTTAACCATCTCCGCACGGCCCACAGCCGCCACAAGGATATCGGCTTTGCGACACACCTCTTCCAGATCGCGTGTGCGCGAATGAGCAACCGTCACAGTGCAGTTTTCACCCAACAACAATTGCGCCATCGGTTTCCCAAACAGGTTGGAACGGCCCACAACAACCGCATCCATACCTGACATATTGCCAAGCTGATCGCGCAGCAGCATCAGACAACCAAGCGGCGTGCAGGACACCAGCCCTTTTTCACCACTGGCCAACAAACCAGCGTTCACCACGCTCAAACCATCCACGTCTTTGGATGGATCAATGCGGGCCACAACACGGCGTTCGTTCAGGTGATCTGGCACAGGGAATTGGCACAAAATGCCATGAACCGTCGGGTCCGCGTTCAACTGATCAATCAACGCAAACAGGTCTTCTTCTGACACATCCGCTGGCATTTTATGCTCGAAAGAGGCCATGCCAACTTCGACTGTTTGTTTGTGCTTTGCAGCTACGTAAACTTCGGACGCGGGGTCTTCGCCCACCAACACAACAGCCAAACCTGGTGTGATGCCGTGATCTTTTTTCAAACGCTCTACATGCTCTGCAACTTGTGCACGCACATCGCCTGCGAACGCTTTGCCGTCGATGATTTTCGCTGTCATCTGATGCTCTCCTTAAATGCAAAAAGGGGGCAGATTTTGCCCCCTTTGAATTCTGGTAACGGTCTTAGAACAGACCTTCGATTTGACCGTCATCGTTCAGGTGGATCGCTTCTGCGGATGGCACCCGTGGCAGACCTGGCATGGTCATAATCTCACCACAGACAACCACAACAAACCCAGCACCCGCGCTCAAGCGAACTTCACGCACAGGCACAGAATGGCCTGTCGGCGCACCGCGCAGATTTGGATCGGTAGAGAACGAATACTGCGTCTTCGCCATACACACTGGCAAATGACCATAGCCCTGCTCTTCCCACAATCTCAGCTGGTCGCGGATTTTCTTGTCCGCCAAAACTTCGTCTGCGTGGTAAATGCGTTTCGCGATGGTCTCAACTTTCTCAAACAGCCCCATGTCATCTGGGTAAATCGGAGAGAACTGTGACTGACCGCTGTCGGCGATTTCCGCAACCCGTGTCGCCAGAGCAGCAGAGCCTTTGGAGCCAAATTCCCAGTGCTGAGACACGATCGCTTCGGAACCATGGCCAGACACGTAATCCTGAACCGCTTGAACTTCGGCATCGGTGTCTGTCACGAAGTGGTTGATCGCAACCACAACAGGCACACCAAAGGACTTCAGGTTGGAAATGTGACGACCCAAGTTCGGGCAGCCCGCTTCAACCGCTTTCACGTTTTCTTCGCCAAGGTCCGCTTTCGCTACGCCACCGTTCATCTTCATGGCGCGAACGGTTGCAACCAGAACCACACAATCAGGGGACAGGCCCGCTTTGCGACATTTGATGTTGAGGAACTTTTCCGCGCCCAAGTCAGCACCAAAACCCGCTTCCGTTACAACATAATCCGCCAGTTTCAGCGCCGTTGTCGTGGCAATAACAGAGTTACACCCGTGCGCGATGTTCGCGAATGGACCACCGTGAACGAAGGCTGGGTTGTTTTCCAGCGTCTGAACGAGGTTAGGCTGCATCGCGTCTTTCAGCAGAACAGTCATCGCACCGTCTGCCTTGATGTCGCGTGCAAACACCGGGGAACGGTCACGGCGATAGGCCACAATCATGTCGCCCAGACGGGTTTGCAGGTCTTTCAAATCCCGTGCCAAACACAAGATCGCCATAACTTCGGATGCCACTGTGATATCAAAACCCGCTTCCCGTGGGAAACCGTTAGCAACACCGCCCAAGGACGCTGTGATTTGACGCAGCGCACGGTCGTTCATGTCCACAACACGCTTCCACTGAACACGACGCACGTCGATTTCCAACTCGTTGCCCCAATAGATGTGGTTGTCGATCATCGCTGACAACAAGGAGTGCGCAGATGTGATCGCGTGGAAATCGCCTGTGAAATGCAGGTTCATGTCTTCCATT
>CAYWIR010000497.1:0-2113 GCA_964458375.1 uncultured Neptunicoccus sp. | reverse complement strand
CCGTTGGTGGATGAGGCTGCAAGCCTTACAGCCGTTGCGATCCCTGATGAGGCCAATAGCCTTAGCGCCAGTGACGTGGCGGGCGCGGCAATAGAACTAGGGATTGAAGCCAAAGAGGCAGACTCGATTGTTGCAGCGCTAAACGACATCGCGAAAAGCCACCCTAATACGCGTGTTGTGATTTGCGGGTCGCTTTACCTTGCTGGACATATCAAGCGACTGAACGCTTCAGAACTTTCTGCGACCTAAGGCCAATTTAGGTTTTACAGCCCACAGTCCGTTGGTCTATATCTGGAAACAATCACTAAGAATTGGGGCCCAAGATCCCGGAATAGTGACATGTAGTGTGAGCGTACTGGGGGATATCGAGGATGTGGCGGACGTTTGCCGCTTACCGGCAAGGGCAGGATTCTAAGCAATTTGCCCTAAATCTTGTAAGAGATTCAGAACCGTATCATCCTGCCTTTGGTTCCGATTTTGGACAGGGTGGCGTGCGATGATTTTAGCGAAGACAACAAGACGCAGGTCTAGATTGAACAGCCTTTTGGTAACTGTGATCGCCTTGCTCGCTTTTGCATTCGGGGGACTAGCCACTGTTGGTGCGATGAAAGTAGCAGATTTTTTCCGCTCGGATGCTCCGGTTGCAGTGGCAGCGGTTGAGACCGTAGTCCCAGTTGTCGAACCGACTGAAGTCACAAGAACAACGCCACAGACATTGTTGGCAGTCTCAATCGACGCAACGCAACGCCCAAACCCGCGCCCGGTTTCGCAGCCAGCAGAAATCGTGCCAGAAGCGCCGATTAATGTCCCTGTTTCTGAAGCAGATGTCACGGCAGGGCCGGAAATTCAGACATTGGCTATCGCGACCGCGATTGGAGCCTATGACCTGATCGCTGAAGACACAGGCGCTGCGACGCGGATCGTTTTACACTTCCGCAATGCAGAGCCGACCGCTGAAATCCTTCGCAGCAAGATTGGCATCGCCGCTGAAGCAGGGTTGATCAAAGCAGATTACGCGCAAATGGCCGATGAAGCAGGCGTTGACGCTCAGATCCTTATGTTTGGAATGGTGCAAACGAAATTGGCGGCTGGTGGAAATGATGAAGCGCAAGCCGCGCGCGTTCTTCGTCAAAAGGCCTTTGCTGCGTCTGACGCGCGCATGGAACTTGTCAACGGGGCCAAGGTTTACACAGTTCGTCCGGGCGATAGTCTTGCTTATATTGCGCTCCAGTTTTACGGAACGACGCAATCTGCGCATCAGATCCTAATGGCGAACGGTAAAGACCTGTCTGCCCCGAGCGACCTTAAGGTCGGAATGCAACTGACTATTCCGAACGCCTAACCCCAAATCATCAAAAGTATTTGCTGCAAAGCGGCAATTGAACGAATCAGTCTATTGACGGCGAATCACCGTGTCGTTTAGAATCAAGCCAACGGACGAGAACAGTTGACATAATCAACGCGTTGTCCATCGGGTTTGGCAGGGCAAACGGGCAGGCAAAGCGCCTGCCTTTTTGTTGTCTAACGTCCTATTTCGCCCAATCGTCCGACTGCATTTCACGCAAACGGCTAGCAGTACGTTCAAATTCAAACGTGCCTTCACCTTCGAGATACAACATCTCCGGTTCGGCCGCGGCAGAGGCAATCAGTTTCACTTTCGCCTCATAAAGCGCGTCAACGAGTGTCACAAAGCGCTTTGCTTCGTTGAAATTCTGACGTGACAAGGTTGGGATGTCTTCGATAATCAAAACCCGCGCAACTTCAGCAAGGGCCAAGTAATCGGCGGCGCCAAGGGGCTTGCCGCAAAGGTCGAAGAACTTCACCCAAGCGACGCCGTTATGAAACTTTGGCAGGATCACGTCCCTGCCCTTTACGCGCAGAACAAGTTCTTCGGACTTTCCGCCGGTTAGATCGGCCCAAATGTTTGACAGCGACTCCGCTGCATTTGCGTCGTTGGGCGCAAAATAGGTCTCACTTTGTGACAACAGCCCTTGCCGATAATCTGTCGCGCTGGCCATGTCGTGAATGACTAAACGGTCTTTCAACAACTCAATAAATGGTAAGAACAGATTGCGGTTGAGACCGTCCTTATAAAGATCGTCTGGCGGCCTGT
>CAYWIR010000496.1:0-2124 GCA_964458375.1 uncultured Neptunicoccus sp. | reverse complement strand
GAACACGCCCCTTGCATGGCCAAACAGCGCAGCCGAGGCCCTAAACCTCCTGCCCGCTGGCCACGCCTTCACCGTCCCCGAAATCACCTTCGCCAAAATCAGCGATGACGCACGGGACGAAATGCAAGCCAAGTTCGCAGGCAGCTAACCTTATTCAACGGTGATGACATACTCGACGCGAAAGGTATGATTTGCTTCGGTTGCTTTCCAGCTGATGTAAAATTTGTCCCGACCCGCAACTTGACCCGCCGTGTAATCCGCAATATTCGAATTGATCTTCTCATTTGGGCAGACTTTAGGAGAAGAAATTCCCTTTCGATAAGTGATTTTCCCAAGTTTCACCTTGCCACGTATCGTGGGTACCGGTGGCTTTTCATGCCATTCACAAGTCCGCTTTCGATAATATGTCATATTTTGAATTTTTTTAGTTTCGCCTTTTTTGATGACCATTTTAACCGTCCATCGGGACTCTGATGCCTGCGTCGGCAGGCTACCAATCACTGTAAAGATCAAACTCGCGAAAATTGCGCTAAAAACTATTTTCATAATAAACCTCAACTGTCAGAAATTGTACGGGACATAGTCCCACAAAAATTGAAAAAGGCACATAGAAAAAGGGTAGCCAACGCCGCCCCTCTTCTTCTTTCTAAAAATATCCTAGGGGTTTGGGGATGAAATCCCCAACTCAGGGCCTTACGCCCATTCCCACTGGTTGATGAATGATCCCAGAACACCAGACACCGCTTCATCGCTCACACCAGCATCAGATTTCTCCAGCTGCGCAACCAACCCGCGTTTCTTGCTTTCGATCACTTTTACAACCGATGCTCCAACACCCGCATCCGCCAAGGCGGCATTGTAAATCCGCGTGATGGCAGACCGACGCAGATCAGGCTTAAAGATTTTGCCCACGGCGGTTTTTGGCAATTCAGCTAAAATTTCCATGTGCTTTGGATGGGCCGCCCGCTCTGGCACGTGCTCCTTGGCATAGGCCATCAGCTCATCCACAGTTGTGCTTGCCCCTTCGACCAACTCAACAAAGGCACAGGGCACTTCGCCCGCATGGGCATCTGGCTGACCAATGGCCCCTGCAAAGGCCACATCAGGGTGGCCTGCCAAGGCCTCTTCGATCATGGCTGGGTCAATGTTGTGCCCACCGCGAATGATCAAATCTTTCGCACGGCCCGTGATCCACAGATAGCCCCGCTCATCAATGCGGCCCAAATCACCTGTGCGCAAATGCGTGCCACCCGCAAACAAACCAACGTTTTTGGATGGATCGGTATAGGTCTCGCCCACATTGACGCCTGCGTTCAACACACAGATTTCGCCCACTTCATCGGTTCCCATCTCTTTGTTGATGCTGCCATCTTCGGCGCAGTCCAAAATCTTAATGTCCGTATACGGGAAGCGATACCCGACAGAGCCGATCACCTTTTCCCCATTCAACGGGTTGCCAGAAACCAGACAGGTCGCCTCTGTCATGCCATAGCCTTCAACGATCTCAACACCCGTCACATCTTGGAACCGCTTAAACAATTCCACAGGCAACGGAGAAGAGCCACACATCGCGCCCTTCAGGCTGGAAATATCGGCATTTACAGGCCGCTGCATCAGGGCCGCCGCCGCCGTTGGCACCGTAACCATATAGGTGGCCTTATACCGCTCTACCAGCTTCCAGAAATTGTCGAACACCCCATCACCGCGATAGCCCGCAGGGGTTGGGAACACGATATGCCCCCCACCAAACAGCACAGCGGCCCAAAACACATGCGCCGCCATGACGTGGAACATCGGCAGCGGACAAATCACCACTGAATCATCGTCCAGCGACAAAATATTCCCCAACATCCCATTGAACAGAATGCCCGAATGTTTGTGCTGCGCAATCTTTGGCATGCCCGTGGTCCCACCTGTGTGGAAATACGCGCAATACGGATCGCTCATATCTTCTTCAAACGTCAACTTGTCTTTGGGCTGCGAATCCAAGGCCGCGTTAAACTCGATAACCTTGGCTTGGTGCTTTGTTTCCACCTTTGGTCGCACCAACGGCACGATGAACTTCTTCAAACCCGTAAGATGTGCCAGCAGGTCAATTTCAACAACCGTTGTCACATTCGGCGC
>CAYWIR010000495.1:0-2124 GCA_964458375.1 uncultured Neptunicoccus sp. | reverse complement strand
TGGCAGATGCGGGAAACGGTCTTTGATTTGCTTGGCCTGCAACGCTTTGGCCTTGGCATAGGCGGTTTTCGTCACCTGCCCAGAATGGGTATGCGCCCAAAAGCTGCGCATCGTCAGCCGGCGGTCCATTGTGTAGCGGATGGTCGGCCCACCAAAGGCAAGCGCTGGGACCAAACCCCAATTTTCGGGGGAGCCGAGGCTTTCATGTTCTGCGTCTGACAAAGGGCGCGTCATACTGGCAAAGGCATGGATGAAAAACAGGCGGTTTTTATAAAGATCAAAGTCAGGGGCGAAGCCATTGACCGCAAGGATCACACCACCCGCCCGAATAGAGCCTTTTTGTGTGTCCGCCGTGATAATGTCCCCGTAATCAATGCTGGTAACAGGGCTGTTTTCATAGAGCTGCACATTATCGGGTAAAGCATTGGCAAGACCGCGCACGAGGGCAGCGGGTTGCATCAGAACCGTGCCGGGCGTGTGGATGGCGCGATGGTAGTACTTTGACCCAGTTCGCGCAAAAACCGCGTCGCCGTCCATGTCACTGTAGGGTTCGTTCAGTGCATCCAACCCTGCGATAAAACCATCAAGAACCGCCTCTCCTTGGCGGGACTTTGCAGCCATCATTTGCCCTTGGCGGGACCATTGGCACTTGATTTCATTAGATTTTACCAGTCCATCAAGCTCTGCCGTGGCTGCGCGGGCCAGACGTAAAGATCGATGAAGCGCGTCTAGGTCATTCAAATCAGCGCCAACGTTATGTGGTAGATCAATAACAAAGCCAGAGTTGCGGGCCGAGGCCCCATCCCCGACTGCGCAAGCATCGACCAATGCAATCTGCGCGGAAGGTTGGTTTTGCGCCAACCTACGCGCCGCAGCAATGCCAGCATATCCTGCACCAATGACCAACCAATCTGCGTCGATGTCTTCTGTCACTGACGGCCGCGCATTGCGCGGTGGCAAGGCATTCGCCCAGCCGTTTGAATGGTCGTTCACAGGAAAGCGCATCACTCAGCCCAGTTTGCGGGGTGGATCGCGTAGGCAATCAGCGCATCGTCGGCCGCGTATTCCAGCTCGGTCCCTTTAGGAAGCCAAATGCTGTCATGTTTCTTGGCGACAAGCGCCTTGCCGCCTGTGTGGATGGTCAGTTCGCCTTCGAGCACAATAATGATTTCGTCGTATTTTATCGTCCACGGGAATCGCGCATTTGTCAGGCGGCCAAAGCCTGCACCCAGTTCTGACATGTCATCTGGTCCACATATTTGCACCGCAGCCGCCTGTTCACCGTATTCAAACCGCGGATTAAAGGTCAGGTCAGCAAATCGGTTCACGCGGGGTGGGGATTTTGTCATGCTAGGCTCCATTTGTTGCCACCAAGCTGTCCGAAACGTCGCGTGATTTCAACGCGATTTGCGACGAATTGCAGGTGCAGGGCCGTCAAATGCGGGTTATGGCTGGTCAATTCTTGAACTGGATCATCCCATGACTGCCGTTCCTTCCTCTGCTGGATTGAAAAACTGGTTGCTGCTGATCACCCTTGGGGTGATCTGGGGGGCCAGTTTTATGGGGTCAAAATTCGCGCTGACGGGCTATCCCCCTTTATGGGTTGCCGCGTTTCGCATTGTTATCGGGGCTGTTGCACTAACGGTGCTGGCCTATGCGCTGGGACGACGGTTGCCCGAATGGAATGGACCAAACGGCAAACGGATTTGGTTGCATGCTCTGGGTATGGCCGTTTTTACCAACGCCGTTCCCTTTTCATTGCTGTCTTGGGGGCAGGTTTATGTCACCAGCGGATTTGCAGGGATCACCATGGCCGTTGTGCCCCTTTTGGTCCTGCCGCTGGCTCATTTTCTTGTTCCGGGTGATACCATGGGTCTGCGCAAAGTCATCGGCTTTGCGATTGGGTTTGTTGGAACAGTTGTGTTGATTGGGCTTGATGCGTTTCAAGTGTCGGGCGCCAGTTGGGAGCCAATTGCGCGGCTCGCCTGTGTTGGGGCGGCGTGTTGTTATGCCATTGGCTCGATCATTACGCGGCTGTGCCCGCCCACGTCGAACATGGGTTTTGCAGCCGCAGGGCTGATCCTTGCGTCCCTTCTGATCCTGCCAGTCGCGTTGATTGTAGAG
>CAYWIR010000494.1:0-2126 GCA_964458375.1 uncultured Neptunicoccus sp. | reverse complement strand
CGAATTGGTGAATCTAGCTCACGTGATGATCCACAATCCAATCAAACAATTTGGCCGTTGGCTCTGGCAATACAGGCAAAGGCGAAATCAGGTAAAACGCACCAGGGGAAGGGCAAGAATGCCGCTCCAACGTGGCCAAGCGCCCGTCTTCAATCATAACAGAGGTCAACTTGCGCCAGCCAAGCGCAATCCCCGCCCCTTGTCGTGCCAATTGAACCGCAATCGAATAATTGTTCACCCGCCGCGCCATGGCCACAGGCCCCAAATAGCCCATCATTTCAAACCATGTGGCCCATGTGCTCCAGTTTTCATTGCGCGCATCCATATTAATCAAGGCTTGCTGCGCCAAATCCTCAAGGCTCGCATCCCGAAGTTTTTCCGCCATCTCATGCGTGCAAACGGGCACCAATTCATCATCAAACAGCTTTACAAATTTGGGTTCCTTGGGCGGCTCCAAACGATATTCAATCGCCAAATCCACCGTCAGCGGGCGCTCCATATTGCTGTCTGACACATGCTGGTTCACCTGAATGTCGTCGTGCTCCACCCCAAAGGAGATCAACCGCTGCGTCAACCACAAGGACGACACCGCCGTTGTGGCTAAAACCTCAACCTTTGGGGTTTCCGCTTGGGTGCGCAAAGACGATGTAATCGCCGCAATATCGCGAAAACTGTCCCGCAGAACGGCAAACAACCGTTCGCCTTCATCCGTCAGGGTGACTGCGCGGTGCCCACGGGAAAACAGTGGCATACCGAGCCATTTTTCCAGTGCTTTTACCTGATGACTGACAGCACCTGGCGTCACGTTCAACTCGCTCGCGGCCTCATTAAATGCGCCACGGCGCGACGCGGCTTCAAAGGCGCGCAGCATGGTTAACGGTGGGATGTCATATTGCTTGGCTCGCATGGGTTCGCTCACTTAAGGTGAATTCACCTCATCCCTGTGACACAGTCCACGCTGCAAATCAATCCAAAGGGTCGCGTAATTTGGCCCCTTCCACACGACCTGAATTCACCTCAAGCCCGACGCGGTGTCGGGCGAAATAGGCAGGATCAGCAGATTGCATCAGTGTCGCCGCCCCTTTGCCCTCTTCGCCCAACCATTTGCCAAAGTCATTTGGATGCACAGTCACAGGTTCACGGTGATGCACCTCGGCCAAATCGCTCCCCGCTTCGGTCGTGACCATCGCACAGGTCACAGATCGCGCCCCATCGGCGCCATTCCAAACCTGCCAAATCCCCGCAAAAGCCATCAATTCGTCCTCTTTAGGATAGATATACCACGGCTCTTTGCCTTTGCCCTTTTCACGGTGCCATTCGTAAAACCCATCCGCAGGGATCAAACACCGCCGCGTTTGCACCGCGTCGCGAAACGCAGGCTTCTCGGCAATCGTTTCCGCCCGTGCGTTGATCAACATTGGTCCGTCAGACGGCGTTTTGTACCACTTTGGAATAAACCCCCACCGCATCGGCACCAGATGCCGCGCCCCTTCAAAATTGACCGCCACAGGAATATCGGTTGTGGGGCAAATGTTATAGCGCGGCTCGAACGATGCCTTCACATGCACCGCGTCAAACCAGCCAGCCACCGCATCAGGGGGCAACGTTAGGGCAAATCGTCCACACATTGCACCAGTCCAACGCAATTCCACCCAAACAACAAGCCCAGACTTGCACGAATTTGTAGAACGCCCTTCGCAGAACCCGAAACGTATTTTCCGCCTATGCGCCGCCACCGTTCCCTGCTTTTCTGTGCAAAACAACAAAGAGACGACCCATGCGCAAATCAGGTGGCCGCAAGGCCCGCATCGCCAAACGTGCGGCGATTGAACAGGAACACAACCCTGCCCCTATCGGCCCAAATGGCGGACAGTATAAACCCCTGACAGATGGCGAGGTTGAAACCATCTATGCCAGCGCCCTGCAAATTCTTGATGAGCTGGGCATGGGTGAAGTCCCCGAAGGATTACAAGCGCAATGCCTGTCCAAAGGAGCGTATATCAACCAACACGGTCGCTTGTCCTTTCCCCCTGATTTCACACAGAAAATCGTCGATGACGCCGCAAAAACGCTGACCCTTCATGGCCGTGATCCTGCCCGCAGCATCCATGTTGGCGGCCAATCCG
>CAYWIR010000493.1:0-2128 GCA_964458375.1 uncultured Neptunicoccus sp. | reverse complement strand
GTTCTGGGTAGCCGCCTGGCAGGAAGACAAGATCGCAGTCTGGGGGGGCTTGGTTTGCAAGCGGGCTGAATGTTTGGATTTCCGCCCCTTGCGCGTGCCAGCCTTGGAGCAGGTGGGGGTAGGCGAAAGCGAAGGCTGTGTCGGACGCGACTGAGATGCGTTGTGCAGGGGGCGGTAGGAGTGTTGCGGGTTTTGAAGGTGCGGCTTGAACCGTGGCAAGCGCGAGCAGGGTGTCAATGTCGATGTTTTGCTCTGCAATATCAGCGGCTTGATCGAGAAAAGCGTTAAGGTCCGGATGCTCGGATGCTTGGACAAGGCCGAGGTGACGGGAGGGGGTTTGGAGGTTTGGCTGGCGTTGGATAGAGCCGAGGATCGGGAGGTTCAGCGGCTGTAGCGCAGTGCGGACCATTCGGTCGTGGCGGGGGGAGCCGACTTTGTTGAGGATGACGCCTGCGATTGTGATGGATGGATCGAGCGAGGCGAACCCGTGGGCGATGGCGGCGGCGGATTGCGCTTGGTGGCTGACGTCTAGGATCAGGACAACAGGGAGGCCCAAGGTGCGGGCGAGATCAGCGGTGGCGCCTTTGCCTGTCGGTGGTGCGCCGTCGAATAGGCCCATGGCGCCTTCGATCAGGAGGATTTCAGGGCCACTTGCGAGATGGCGGAGGGTGTCGGTATCCATCGCCCATGCATCAAGGTTGAGGCATTCTGCGCCAGAGGCGGCGGCGTGGAAACGAGGGTCGATGTAATCGGGGCCTGATTTGGCAGAACGGATGGGGGTGCCGCGATTTTTGAGCGCGCGCAAGAGGCCAAGGGTGAGGGTTGTTTTCCCGCTTGCAGAACCTGGTGCCGAGAGGATGAGACCCGGCATTTATGCGGATTCTGCGGGGCGGCCTCGTCCCAGTGGATCGGTGTTGCGGGGCGCTGTGCCGTCTGCCATGGCGGCCCAGTCGAGGGCTTGGCGCATAAGGACGGATTTGCCGATGCACACAATGGCGGGTGGTTTCAAGCTGGAAGCATTGATGTCCGCGACCATGGAACCGAGCGTGGTTTCAAGGACCTTTTGATCTGGTGTGGTGGCTGAAGTGACAACAGCGCACGGCTCGTCTGTGGGGCGACCTGCGGCCAGAAGTTCAGAGACGATGCGGTCCATGTGCTTCATGCCCATGTAGATCACGAGCACTTGGGAGCCATCAGAAATGGCTTGCCAATTTAGCGAACTGGGTGTTTCGCCTGATTGGTCGTGGCCCGTTACAAAGGTCACGGATTGGTTCACGTCGCGGTGGGTGACAGGGATGCCTGCGTAGGCAAGGCCGCCGATGCCTGCGGAAATGCCCGGAATGATGCGAATGGGAATTCCGTGTTGCACCAAGGTTTGGCCTTCTTCGCCGCCGCGTCCAAAGACAAAAGGGTCGCCGCCCTTAAGACGCAAGACACGTTTGCCCTGTTTGGCGAGTTCTACAAGACGCAAAGAAATGTCGCGTTGTTTGGCGGAGGGTTTGCCCCCGCGTTTGCCCGCGTATTCGAGCGTGGCGTGAGAGCCTGCCCAGTCGAGAATGCGTTTATCAACGAGGGCATCATAAACGATCACATCGGCCTGACGCAGTGCATTGAGCGCATGCAGAGTCAGCAAGCCAGGATCCCCCGGGCCAGCCCCACAGAGCCAGACCCAGCCTTGTTCCAAGGTGGGCCAATCGCCATTGGGCAAAGCGCTGGATGTAGGATTCGTCGTCATGGTTTTGTTATGAACGTTTCGAACATTCTTTCCAAGCGAATACGCGACGCAATTTGAGCCGTTGGCGTCAGGAATTTTCGCGCCTATAGTCGCGCGGATGGCACGCAAACCCACAGGAGATTTGCGCCGTGGTTGGACCACAGGCGCCTGCGCGACCGCCGCTGTAAAAGCGGGGTTGATGGCGTTGTGGGGGGATGGGTTTCCGCGTGAGGTAGGGATAACTTTGCCACGTGGAGAAACCCCTGTGTTTCCTGTGGCATATTCTGACCGCAAGGGCGATTGGGCCGAGGTGGGGATCACCAAAGATGCAGGGGACGATCCTGATGTGACCCATGGGGCGCTGATTGTGGCGCGGGTTTCTACGAGCAGCGGTGGCGTTGTTTTCAAGGCTGG
>CAYWIR010000492.1:0-2136 GCA_964458375.1 uncultured Neptunicoccus sp. | reverse complement strand
ACCTTGCGATAGTCGAGCGCGTCCATCACGTCGTCGTCCACTTTGCGGTAGATATATTCGAGATCGCGTTTCTTATAGTCGGTTTTGATTTTGTGGTATTTGTAGCGCCGCGCATAGTCTTCGAACCGCAGGTTGTCGCTGGCTTTGATAGAGCGGCGCACGTTGCCATAGCCCGCGTTGATCGACGGAATGTATTCGGCGATGCGGTTCATTTGGTCTTCGAAATCGGACAGTAGGTCTTCGTAGCGAATGTGCAGAACATTATCTGCCGCCCCCATCAGAGCCACATAGGCACGCATTTTATCGTTCCAAAGCTGGATCGGACCTTCCAAGTCTTTGTCCCCTACGTTGTCGCGTTCGGACACAGGCCATGGGGTTTCAAGAAATTTGTCAAAGCTCATGTCTTCTTCGTCCCACAGAGGGTTTTCGGGACGGTTGTGGAGGGAGGACAAAAAGAAAACTGGATGCTTTGTGATCAACAAAAACAGCGTATTTTCCGAGTGAGGCGCAGCGCGGATCACATCCACGGGCGGAGCCGTGTGTTTCAGGCCGAAATCGGAATAGAGAATGCGTTCGTGATATTTGTCTTGCAGGCGATTGTTTTCGGCAGGACGGAGTTTCGGTTTGTGCTGTTGCAGGACCAACCGAAGCACGCGCTTATCCACGCCAAAATCACCACGTAGGATATCGGTGGCAAAGTTTTTATTTACCAGTTTTTCGAGATAGGTCGCCCCCGTATTCCGCTCACCATAAATTTTGGTAAAAAGACATGTCATCTATCTGCTCTTTTCTTGTTTTTTGTTGAGCGCAGTTTGCAACGGGTTTCGCCTCATTGCAAGCTAGGATAGAGTTGAGACATGAGCACGCCAGATAAATTTATCCACCTTCGCCTTCACACTGCCTATTCCTTGTTGGAAGGGGCGATTCAGGTGAAGAAATTGCCAGATATGTGTGCCGATATGGGGATGCCAGCGGTGGCTGTGACCGACAGTGGCAACCTGTTTTCGGCGTTGGAATTTTCAGAGACAGCGGCCAAAGCGGGTGTGCAGCCGATTGTGGGCTGTCAGATGGATTTGGCCTATGCTGTTGCGGCGCAGGTTGGGGGCAAAGTGCCACCGCCACGTGCCATTGTTCTGTTGGCGCAGAATGAGGCGGGGTATTTGAACCTGATGAAGCTGAATTCCTGTGCGTTTTTGGACAGTGGGGATCAGCTGCCGCACATTACGCTTGATGAATTGGGCAAGCATTCGGATGGTTTGATTTGCTTAACCGGTGGCGCGCTTGGGCCCATTGGGCAGTTGGTTCAGGACGGGCAGCACGAGGCCGCAAAGGCGTTGTTGATGCGTATGGCGGATATGTTTGAAGACCGTCTTTATGTGGAGTTGCAGCGCCATCCGAGCGAAATGGATCGTGGTACGTTTGCGGAATTGGCGACCGAGCAGTTTTTCGTGGAAACGGCCTATGCGATGGATTTGCCGTTGGTGGCGACCAATGATGTGTTTTTCCCCAAGGCAGAAATGTACGAGGCCCATGACGCGCTGATTTGTATCGCGGATGGGGCCTATGTGGATCAGCAAGAGCCGCGTCGGCGGTTGACGCCAGAGCATTATTTCAAAACGCCTGAGCAGATGATTGAACTGTTCAAGGATTTGCCTGAAGCCGTAGAAAATACGATTGAAATTGCGCAGCGGTGTGGGTTCCGCGCCACCACGCGCGATCCGATCCTGCCGAAATTTGCGGATGACGAGGTGGCAGAACTGCGCCGTATTGCCAACGAAGGTTTGCAAAAGCGGCTGGCCGTTATTCCCCATGCAGTGAGCGTGGAGGAGTATCAGAAGCGTTTGGATTTTGAACTGGGTATCATCGAAGGGATGGGGTTCCCTGGGTATTTTCTGATCGTTGCGGACTTCATCCAGTGGGGCAAGGATCAGGGCATTCCTGTGGGGCCGGGCCGTGGGTCTGGTGCGGGGTCGCTTGTGGCCTATGCGCTGACCATTACCGACCTTGATCCGCTGCGGTATTCCTTGCTGTTTGAGCGGTTTTTGAACCCTGAACGTGTGTCGATGCCTGACTTTGATATCGACTTTTGCATGGACCGCCGCGAGGAAGTGATCCGCTATGTTCAAGAGAAATATG
>CAYWIR010000491.1:0-2137 GCA_964458375.1 uncultured Neptunicoccus sp. | reverse complement strand
CAAACAAAAAGCCCCGCTCAATGGCGGGGCTTTTCATAGTTTTTAAAGTGGCCGAATTTATTCGGCTGCCACCTCATGCACGGTTGATGCAACACCCGCGGCCTCGCGGCGACCGTCATTAAAGATCGCTTTGATCAGGCCACAGCACATCAGCACCATCACCAAGGAGAACGGCAAAGCACCAATCACCATCGCGGTTTGGATCGCTCCTGTGCCGCCAGAGATCAGCAAGCCGCCAACCACCAGCGCCAGTGCACCACCCCAGAACAGGATGTGTGGACGCGCCTTTGGACCTTCATCGCCGGCAGCATTGATTGTGTTCACGATCAAAACCGCAGAGTCAGCAGAGGTCACCAAGAACGTCATCAACAGAACAACGATCAGCAAGGACATACCCCACGCAAGGATTTCCCCAATTGGGGCCAGCATAAAGGTCGTCATGGCAAAGATCTTGTCTCCGTTAGACGCATCAAAGATCACGCCATTCGCGCCACCATTCAGTTCCAGATAAATGGCAGTGCCACCAGCCCAAGCGAACCAAACAAAACACATCAACGCTGGAACAATCATGGCACCGAGCACGAATTCACGGATCGTACGACCCTTAGAAATACGCGCTAAGAACAGTCCTACGAAAGGTGCAAATGCAATCCACCAAGCCCAGTAGAACACAGGCCACCAGCCCTGCCACTGCGTCAGTTTGAAGGCAACAGACCCATCAACACCGTCCGAAGACCAAACGTTAAAGCTCATTGCAGGCAGTGCGATCAGGTAATCCCAGATACCGACAAAGAACGCTGTGGCCCCAAACCATGTGGCACCAAAGATGATGAAAAAGCCCAGAAGGATGATCGACAACACCATGTTGATGTTCGACAGCCATTTGATGCCTTTGCCGACACCTGACAGCGCAGAAAGCGTAGAAGCCCCCATAATCACCAACAAGGCGACGATGATGCCAAACGTGGTTGGATTGCCTGTGATGCTTTCACCCGCGGCGTTTACCGCATCTGCACCATGAGCCAATCCGCCAATGCCGATCCGTCCCAGACCCGCGATGAACTGATCCACCCCAAAGCCAAGGGTTTGCGCCACACCCAAAATCGTTGCCACAACGGCCACGATATCAATCAGGTGCCCCACCGGACCCGACAAAGCCTTGCCAAACAATGGCGTCAAAGACGAACGAATGGTCAAAGGCAGGCCACGACGATAGCTAAAGAACGCTAAGGACAAACCCGCAATCGCGTAACACGCCCATGCGCCCAGCCCCCAGTGCAGGAACGACCACTTATAGGCCATGCGCACGTTGTCCGCCTCGCCCCCCGTTGTCAGACCCATAATGGTTTCAGGGTTCGATCCAAAGTGTGCCACAGGTTCGGCAACAGCCCAGGTCAACATGCCGACGCCAATACCAGCACCGAACATCATCGAAAACCAAGAAAAGTTTGAAAATTCGGGCCGATCGTTTGGACCACCCAAATTCAACCGTCCCGCTGTCGGCCAAATGGCCAAACCGATACACACAATCACAAACAGCGCCACAACCCAAATATACCACGCGGCAAAGTTCGCGAGGATAATGCTGTTCCAATTGCCCAACACATTCCCAGCCTGTGTCGGCCAGAAAATACACCAAACCACCAGCAAGCTGATGATAATCTTACTAATCACTGTCACATCGACACTGAACCCACGATAAAAACCGCTGTCTGCGGTTCTGATCGGAAGATCCGTGAGTGGTTCCTTGATAGACATAGTCTCTCCCATTTTTTTATTAGCTAACACACGGGCCCCTAATCCGCGTTCGCGAAGCGTAGCATGGAAAAAATGGAATTCTTCAACAAAAAGCACATTCTGTCGCACCCCTTTTAGGGGGTAAAAACCCGATGATGCGCCCCTCCCTGCTAAAGCCCTAATAAGGCAGGATTATTTCAATCCTAAGGTGAAGCCCCATGCGCTTTCGGATACGAAAAAAGATAACAACACCTACCCCAGTGCATTCCAAAAGAGCATTTTTCGTGAAAATTTCTCTGATTTTTCCATGACTTAGCGAACATGTTAAGGAAATTGCCTATTTTATAGACAAAGTGATTCCCTTACGTGAACGACAACTATAGCGTTTCGATTTTTGTTT
>CAYWIR010000490.1:0-2140 GCA_964458375.1 uncultured Neptunicoccus sp. | reverse complement strand
ACGGCACCATCAAAGCCGTGCACGCCCCCGCAGGCAGCCAAGTTGACGCCAAGGATTTGCTTGTCGAGTTTGAATAACCCATTCCACGACACAAATGACACTGCTAGGGTTGCCTGACTCGTTTTAGGCAACCCATGCGGCATCCAATGACAAAACTTCTCGCCCTTACCGATATCCACATGAAAGCCCAAGGCCAGACGATTATCGGCATTGATCCGTTTGAAAACTTCAAGCGCGCACTGACCCACGCCATTGAGCATCATCCAGATGCAGCGCGAGTGGTGCTGATGGGCGATCTTACGAATTCTGGAACACCCGAAGAATACGCCCGTGTCGCCGAAGTGATCGCTGACTGCCCAATCCCTGTGTCTCTCATGTGCGGCAACCACGATCAGCGCGACAACCTTACCGCCGCCTTCCCAGACACCCCAACAGACGCCAACGGTTTTGTCCAAGATGCTTTCGTCTACGGCAACACCCGCGTTTTGATCACCGACACGCAATTCGGCCCACCTTTTGTGTCATACGCGCACCTCGGCCAATATTGTGACAAACGCTTTGAATGGCTCGCCGATCAACTGCAACAGGCCAAAGCTGCGCATCAAAAGATCGCCCTTTTCGCGCACCACCCGCCCATGAAGGTCGGATTTTCAGGCATGGACCAAATCCGAATGCGCGACGACACTCGCATGGCCCACACCCTGACCCACGCCGATGTGCCTGTGCATTTCCTCTGTGGTCACGTCCACCGCACCATTTCAGGCAGTTGGCACGGCCACGGCTTTACCATTTTCAAATCCACCTGCCACCAGATGCCGCTTGCCCTCGAAAATCCCGACCTGTCCCTGTCAACCGCTGAACCCGCCGCCTATGGAGTGATCCTGCTCACGGACGACGGCGTCATCGCCCATTCAGAAGATTTTGACATCGCCGAGGAGGACGTACAGCCCTCCACCGAGGCCATGCCAGACGCATAACCGCACACAGAAAATTATTTCGCAGATTCCATACATTTTCCCCTTGCCCTAGACGTTTAACGTTCGTTATAGACTGCCTCACGAAAAGGACGCGGGCGTAGCTCAGGGGTAGAGCATAACCTTGCCAAGGTTAGGGTCGTGAGTTCGAATCTCATCGCCCGCTCCAATTCGCTTCAAAAGACCGCAGCAGCCGCTGCGGTTTTTTTGGTTTTGGCACCCGCGAATTAACACAACTCACAGGCCATGGCTCTCTGCGAACTTTGCAGAAATCTTAACCAGATTCGTGCACGCCAATCCGCTGAAACTCGGTCGAAATTCTACCGTGAAACGCTTTCACTATCTTTTCACAACGGTATAAATAGTTGATTTAAAACATTTAATTTACATAAAAATTCGCACTCACTCCAAATCCACAGATTTCTCGCTCCACCCCCGTTGACACAAATCGGCTTTTGTACAACCGTAAAGCCATATTCAAATTTTGCATTTTTCTGCACCGAACTTTTACCTTTTACGCGTTTTCAACAGGAAGATTTTTTCATGCTGACCATTCCCGGAATCGAAATCACTGTCACCAAAGAACTCGTGCCACGCGGCCTTGGCGCTGCGGGCGTTCTGGGCATCGTGGGTTGTGCGGAAATTCCGCATTCTGATGCGCCGCTGCGCGAAGTCACCAGCCTTTCGGAATTTCGTGGATTGTTTGGCGCGGGGTCACTGGCCTCCATGCCAGAAGTTGAGTTGGCGTTCTCAAACGGGTTGAAATCCATCGTTTGCGCGGCCTTGCCCGCAACGGCAGGCCTGTTCGCCAGTCTCGATGTGGCCTTTGATCTGTTTGCGGCAGATGGCACACCCAGCCAGTCAAACCTTAAAATCTCGGCTCGTGCGGCAGGCACTTGGGGGAACGATCTTTACGTGCGCTTCGTGACCAAAGGCTCTGGTGCGGCGCAAACGGTTGACGTGTTCGTTTTCCAAGGGGCAGCAAACGTGGCGGCGGGCAAGTTTTCAGAAACCTTCCGCAATCTGTCCACCGCGGCGGATGATCCCCGCTTCGTGATGGCTGTCATCAACGCAGAAAGCGGGCTGATCAAAATGCCTGCAACCACACCTGCAAACGCCATTGGCGGTGCTTTGGCCCCCGTAAACACCAATCCAGACAACGCCCC
>CAYWIR010000489.1:0-2144 GCA_964458375.1 uncultured Neptunicoccus sp. | reverse complement strand
TGCCCAAGGGGCGGTATAAGTTGATGGACGCCTACATGGATAAAGTGGGCACGCATGGCAAACAAATGATGCGGCGCACCTGTACCGTGCAAGTGAACCTCGATTTTGGCTCGGAAGCTGACATGGTGCAAAAGTTCCGTGTTGGGCTGGCGTTGCAGCCAGTGGCGACAGCGTTGTTTGCCAATTCGCCGTTCTTTGACGGCAAAGAGAACGGGCATAAAAGCTGGCGCAGCCGTATTTGGCGCAATCTGGATGATGCGCGGACAGGGATGCTGCCGTTTGTGTTTGAAGACGGCATGGGATTTGAGCGGTATGTTCAATACGCGCTCGATGTGCCGATGTATTTTGTGTACCGCGATGGCAAGTATCTGGATGCGCTGGGCATGTCGTTTCGCGACTTCATGAAGGGTGAATTGCCTGCACTGCCAGGGGAAATGCCAACGGAAAGCGATTGGGCGGATCACCTGACGACCTGTTTCCCAGAGGTGCGGATCAAAAAGTTCATGGAAATGCGCGGTGCTGATGGTGGCCCATGGCGGCGGTTGTGTGCGCTGCCTGCGTTCTGGGTTGGGTTGATGTATGATCAAACCGCACTGGATGCGGCGTGGGATGTTTGCAAAAGCTGGGATGCGGAGACCCGAGAGGCATTACGAGTGGCGGCCAGCGTCGACGGTATGTCTGCTGAGGTGAACGGCGTTAAGATGATGGATGTGGCCCGTGAATGTGTTGCGATTTCAAAGGCGGGTTTGGCGGCCCGTGCCAAAGCGGGCAATGGTGGGCTGGTTCCAGATGAAACCCATTTCTTAAATGCATTGGAAGAAGTTGTAGAAACTGGCCACTCACCTGCCTGCGAGTTGGTCCATAAGTACCGCGACGAATGGGACGGCGATTTGAGCAAGATTTACGAAGAGTATTCGTATTGAATCAAACGGGGTGCTGAAAGGTGCCCCGTTACAGTAGTACGCCGACCACGACCATCATCAGGCCAAGAGCCGCAATGCAAACAGAGCCAAGATTGATGGGCACAAGGCGTTGCAGCTGTGCTGTCATTTCAGCGTCATCCATTTGCTTGGTGCGAAAGCCCATGGCGGTTTTGATGCAATAGCCCAAACCTGCAATCCCCAGAAGGGTTACAATCGCGCCAGGGTAAATGAGCCAAGTCATGAGAGCCTCTTGTCTGTTTTTCTGGCGGTAGCATGATGATGGGCTGCGTCCAAGCGTTTACGCATCTTTAGAGTGCAATAAAGGCCGTTTTCCAGCTTTTCAGAGCAAATCGGGAGGGTTTGCCCTTGATGCACAGGGTCAAAGAACACCTGTCGTTGGAAGAATTGGAACGTGCCTGGCAGTTTTATGGGGTTCTGTGGCGCAACACGGCGCAGTAGGCTTGTGGCGCTTGTGTCAGGGCGTTAGGCAGTGGGCTTAGGATTCGAAACGCGTGAAGGAGAGCGGCAATGGAAGACGTATTGGATGATGCACAGGGCTTTGGCCAAACCTCGGCTGCGGGCGAAGGATCATACCGTGTTGCAGCGGGTGAATTGCGCGCGTTTGTAGAACGGTTTGAGCGGCTGGAAGCCGAGAAGAAAGACATTGCTGAACAGCAAAAAGAAGTGATGGCAGAAGCGAAGGGCCGTGGCTATGACGTGAAGGTTTTGCGCAAGATTGTGGCGCTGCGCAAACGCGAACCTGCGGAGATTTCTGAGGAAGAAGCGGTTTTGGAAATCTATAAGGAAGCGCTTGGCATGTAGGCCGTGCTTTGGATATTTTGACCAAAAAGAGGGGATGCGATTGCGCGTCCCCTTTGCGTTTTAGCCAGCCAATTTACCCAGTCAATTCAGCCAGTTTTAGGCGTTGGATTTTGCCAGAGGGGCCTTTGGGCAGTTCATCCATGAAGTGGATGGTGTCGGGGCTTTTGAATGTGCCGAGCCGTGTTGTGCAAACCTCTAGCAGGTCTGACATGGTGGCTGTGGAAGTGTCGGTGAGTTTTACGGCGGCCTCAATCCGTTCGCCGTAGCTGTCGCAGGGGCGGGCAAAGGCGGCGGCCTCGACCACATCTGGATGCGTGTAAAGCGCATCGTCGATTTCGCGCGGGGCAATGTTTTCGCCGCCTTTGATGATCAGCTCTTTCAGGCGACCCGTTACAAAGA
>CAYWIR010000488.1:0-2146 GCA_964458375.1 uncultured Neptunicoccus sp. | reverse complement strand
ATGATCCGGGCGAAGTCCTGATCCTGACATTCGATGAATACGCGCTCACGTCACAACATCTGGGGGCTTACTCAGAGTATGCCTCTGGACTTGTTGGCTTGCCTGAGCAGATGCATCTGCGCCAAGTCATCAGTGAAAACCGTAATGACCTTAACGCTGATCTCGCCGCAAAAGAACTGATGCAATTTATCGCCTCACGACAACAGCCGCAGCACAAACATCTACTGTTAGAGTGTACCAACCTGTCTCCCTACAAGGCGCAGATGAAACACGCAACTGATTTACCAATCACTGACATTTTAACGCTGATCGAAGCCCAATCGCTAGGGACGATCAATCCCCAATTCCTATAAGAACGAGACACACAAATGGCCCCTTCAGATTTCGCACCCGCCAAAGAAACCAGGCATTCCGAGATACCTGTCATTGATGTATCTGGCGTAGTCAATGACACAGATGTCAAAGGTGTCGCCGCTGAAATCTATGCTGCTGCGAGGAACCACGGCTTCTTTTACATTTCGAACCATGGCATCGCGCAAGATCTCATGGATCAAGCCTTTGCCGTGTCCAAATCCTTCTTTGAACAGCCCGTGGCGCTGAAAGAGACAGTCGCTGTAAACGCACAGCAACGCGGTTGGCTAGCGCAAGGCATGTCGCATCTGCAAGGCGCAAAAACACATGACCTGAAAGAGGTATTCTTTTGGGGCACAGAGACAAAACCAGATGATCCAGACATCTTGGCGGGCAAACTATTGGTCGCTGTCAATCAATGGCCCACTGAGGATTTCCCGCGTTTGCATGAAGAACTGACGCCTTATTACGATGCCCTTTGCAACGTCGCGCGCAAGGTTATGGCAGCCGTTGCTATCAGTCTGGATCAGCCTGCAACCTTCTTTGATGCCATGTATGAAAAGCCCTTGGCGCGTGGTCAACTTGTTTACTATCCACCCTCAACAGCAAAGGATGAAGCCGAAGAACGCTTTGGCGTTGCGGCACATACAGATTTTGGGGTGCTTACGCTTTTATTGCAGGACAATAGTGGCGGGCTACAAGTGCAAAGCAAATCCGGTGATTGGATTGAAGCCCCACCCATTCCCGGCACTTTGGTTTGCAACATTGGAGATCTTCTAGAACGTTGGAGCAACAACCGTTTTACATCAACCTTGCACCGTGTCGTCAATCGTACAACAACAGCAAGGTATTCGATTCCAGTGTTTTTTGACCCAAATACCGACAGCATCGTGGATCCAAAAGATTTGGGTGTAACAGACCAGGAAAGTCTGTTTGAACCAATCACCGTTGGCCTGCATATTTCAAGTCGAAACAAGAAAAGTTTCGCTCACTATCAGAAGTGATGACCACCTCCTTTGAGGCCGCTCTAAAACAAGCCTTATGCTCCGGACCGCCTCGTTGCGTTCCACGATCAGATCAAGGCAACGGACAAAGATCTGCACAAAATTGATGGCGCTCGGCACTTTGATCTCTATCACAAGCCGGAGTATGTGGATCAAATTGCAGGGTTGTTGGTCCACTTTTTCGAGAGGCAATCGGTGTAGAATTCAACTGAGAAATAGCCTTTGCATGGCCTCTGAGACGGTTCTTTTCTCCGTACCAAAGCAGACTTTTGAGCTGCCACATCGAACAGCTGCTTCGTCCGCGATGCGGTCATCCATCCATGCTCAAATGCTGCGTGCTGCACGAATGTCGGTAATGCGGGCTCCAGGTGCGGCATTCGAGCACCATCGCAAACGGCGGCTAAGGGCCGTGAGTGCCAGATCAGATGATGAACATACCGAAGAATGCGGCAATGCGGAAAATGATCTGTTTGAAAACATAGCTGCAAATTTTCTCAGGTGCATTGAATGCCCATCTAAAGATCAGAGCTTTCCATTCCTGTTAAGGTATTCTGCCGTGCACGCCGCACCTGTATCAGCACAATAGGTGCCATCAGGGCCAAACCCAATCCCATCGTCAGCAAGCCGGGGGCGATAAACAGGAATGAGACAAGCGCAACCCACCAGCGTTCCCAAGTCTTGAGTGGCGCGAACAAGTATGCCGAAAAAGCGACGCCAAGACTTGCGATGCCAAGCATTGCGCCGACGAGAGTGACCGTAAAGGCCATCCATGTGAATCCGTTTGCCACCAA
>CAYWIR010000487.1:0-2154 GCA_964458375.1 uncultured Neptunicoccus sp. | reverse complement strand
ATGGGCGAGGCACTGGGCGGCCATGTTTTCGCGTCGGTCCGCCATCACGGAACACCTTGATCATCAAGCCAATGCGCCAACGACATGGCCGTGAAATAGTCCAGCCCCTTGCTCACAGTCGCACAGGCGTTCTCAGCCAAATCGCCCCAGAATGCACGCATCTCCGCAGGGCATAATGAGTCCGACACATTTTTCGCATGACGACCGCCACGCGCCACCCAATCCGCATAGGAATTGCGTTCCATCGAAGGCGGTAACACGTCGTCTGCACGATCAGGCCAGCGCGTCAGCGTCACAGCAACTCTGTCTGTGTACCACGCCTGAGCCATCGTCATGCACGCCTCCGGGTTTGCATCGTACACACAATAGGTTACGAATGCGGAGCAATTCTTTATGTGTTCTGTGACGATAAAAATTTGGCGGAAGCGCGCTTGTGTATTCGCAGCCTCCGCGACCCCGTCTCTGGCGGCACCAATCTGAGCATGACAACGCTCCAAGCGGTTCGCCACAGTCTCTGCTTGCGCTGCTACAGGGCCCAAAACTAGGACTGTCAGTAGGCAGATAAGTGAAAACCTCACGCCCCATCCCCCGTCACTTCGCTAATCTGCCCAAACCGATCGACCTCGTACCGCACACCGTCGCAGCGCACGTTCAACAGATCTCCGTCTGCATTGAGCCAACCGAAACAGACCATTGGATCGCCCCCATGCTCCGCTTCGTACTTGGCCGCGACCCGCTCGATCAGCCCGCTGGCATCAGCCAAATCGCCCTGTTGCAGCCCCAGCCGGAACCCGCCCAACGCCGCCAGCACGACCAGCGCCGCCGTGGTATAGAGCACAGAGCGAGTCATCGTTTGTTTGGGTCCATCAAGCGCCAATACTCAATCGCTTGCCGGGCGGTTGCGGCGTTCCAGCAGAAACTAAAAGCAATGCGCGACATGGTGCCCCCCCTGTTTAAACGGCCTCAACATTGCAACGCGCAACGCGGTACACCAGCCAAGCTTCATGCAAATCTCGCAGACTGTCAGACTGTTTCGGCAAATGTGGGAACAAGTCTGGGCCTTTTTCCAACGCTTCATACCTTTGCAACAGGTCTGCGACTCCGTCTTCCAAGTAAGATTGCCAGAACTTTTGCTCTGCTGACACGCAACGAGCCATGCCCGCGGTCGTACCACCATGCAGGCCAGTCCCACAGGCATTTGCTGTCTTTCCAATGCAGGCCTGCGCCTCTGTCGTCGTTTTTGCAGCGCCCATACAGATTGAAACAGCCTCCTCAACTTTCTCAGAATGCAACTGGCCTCCGCCTGTTTCAAGCGTTGTCCAAAACGGGTTATTGCCCTGCGCGCTCGCCAGTTCCCCAGCGCCAAGCGCGGCGGCGCAAAACAGCGCTGCCCTGATGAATGGTACAGACTTGCGCACTAATTCTCTCCTACGTCTTGCCGTGGGCGCGGGCCATCCCGAAGCCAGATATGGGATTGACGGATTGCCTCGTCCAGAATGCAAGCGGTTCGCAAAGTCATACGATTGGGAAAACGGCCTTGGGCACTAAAACCAGACACCCGCCGTTCGCACAGCGTTTCCACATAGTTTAAATGCGCCGCATCCTCTCGCCGGACCAGTTTCTCAAGGTCGTGGTTGTTTTCTCGCAGGGCGCGTAGAACCAAATCATTTCGCGCCTCAACCATGACAGATACTGCCCAAAACTCTTTCAAATGGGACTCGCACCATCCCCGCCCGGCTCCTTCTACTTCGCCAAAAACCGTGGTTGGGCAGTCGTAGGTCGGCGCTTTGCAGTCTTCCGCCTCCGTCAGTGTTACTGCACGCGCCAAACATGTCACGGCACGCTGCACAAGGTCTTCATAGGCAGGGTAGCCCTGCGAAACAGACGCTGTAGAAAGCGACATGAGAAAAACCGCGAAGCACAACACTGCGCGCATGCGCTTCACCCCATCCCAGCCATCAACTCGCGCCCGATCAACATGCGGCGGATTTCGGACGTGCCTGCGCCGATCTCCATCAGCTTGGCGTCGCGGAAAATCCGGCTGACGGGGCTGTCGGACAGAAAGCCTGCGCCACCCATGGCTTGCACTGCCTGGTGGGCCTGCTTCATCGCCTCTTCGGACGCGTACAAACAGCACGCCGCCGCATCCTGCCG
>CAYWIR010000486.1:0-2155 GCA_964458375.1 uncultured Neptunicoccus sp. | reverse complement strand
TCCTGATGGACGAACCCCTTGGCGCGCTCGATGCGCTGACCCGCGAAAAGATGCAAAGCCTCGTGCTCGATATCTGGAAAAAGACAGGCAAGACCATCATCCTGATCACCCACTCCGTCGAAGAGGCGCTGCTGCTGGGGGAACGCCTGTTGGTCATGGCCCCACGCCCTGGCCGCGTGCACAAAGAATACAACCTCCCCTTTGCAGAACTTGGCGTCGGCCAAGACCTGCGCGAAGTAAAACGCCACCCAGATTTTGGGCAACGCCGTGATGAAATCCTGTCCATGATTTGGGACATGGAAGAGGAAATCATGGGCCGGACGGAGAATGCATAATGTGGTTTGAAGTAATAGAAGCCCTCTTCACCGCCTTTTGGATGGTGATCGGCATTGCCGTCATCTTCGGCCTCTTCGTCGCGTTCAGCTTGATCATCAACTATTTGTTCGGCCTGTACGACAAAACCCGCGACAAAGCGCGCGGTTATTCCAGCCTCAAAACCGTAACTTTTGGGGATGAAAGCTCGGTTGTCGCCAACCGCGTTGCCTCTGTTGGTGCGGTTCTGTCGATCTTTTTGATCTGGTGTATCGCAACGGGCTCTGCCCTTATTCCCAACGTCTTAGCGCCGCCATTCACAGGCGACACACAATTCGAATACACTGCACGCAATGCAGCAGGCGAAGAAGCCACAGCAACCGTGTACGTTCGGGTCCATTCATCAGACAATAAATCACCGGAAAAGCTGACAAATGCCGCTGAAGGCGACAGCTTTGCCAAGGATGATGTCATGTTGATCCCAGAACGCCGCTCTAAAATTCTGAAAGTTCAGAACAACGATGAAGGCGGCAAAGAAGACGGCTACGAAGTTATCGCCATCAACGGCCAGCCTGTTGAACGCGAAAACGTCTATCCGTATGCAGACGGTGAAATCCTTGTAACCAAACGCGGTAGCCTTTCCGTGCGCCCTGCCACGGGCCGCACGATGGAAGCCCTGTATTTGCCACCCCCGGAAAAGGTCTGGTCCACATTTGTTGACCTAAACAAGAACGGCTACCAAGGCGTCGGCCTTTGGGAAAACGTCTTTTGGTCCCTGTTCCGCGTTGTCATCGGCTTTGCTTTGGGCTGTCTCTTCGGCATTCCCTTGGGTTTTGCCATCGGTCTGAACTCATGGCTGCGCGGCTGGTTTGACCCAATCGTAGAGGTCATGCGCCCAGTCCCACCACTGGCCTTGATCCCGCTTGTGATCATTTGGTTTGGCATCGGCGAACAGGGTAAAATCTCCCTGCTGTTCTTGGCCGCTTTGTGGATCATGATCATCGCAGCACGCGCAGGTGTATCTGGTGTGTCTATCTCCAAGGTACACGCCGCCTACTCTCTGGGGGCCAGCAAAACGCAACTTCTAACCAAGGTCATCCTGCCGAACTCCCTGCCTGAAATCTTCACAGGAGCACGGGTCGCCATGGGCGTCTGTTGGGGCACAGTGGTTGCCGCCGAACTGGTTGCTGCGGAAAAAGGTGCGGGTAAAATGATCATCGCCGCCTCCAAATTCCAGCTCACCGACATCGTGATCATCGGCATCATCATCATCGGCGTCATCGGTCTGGGCATCGACGTCCTGATGCGCATGGCCGAGAACAAGCTGGTGCCTTGGAAGGGCAAAGGTTAATCCCTCAGCCGACAGAAACAAACAAAAGGGCCGCTCAATCGAGCGGCCCTTTTTCGTTACCAATAAGATGGATCGTTTAGCGCGGAGACGCATCTTGATGATCCCGGCAGCGTTCCAAGCGGACTGTCCGTTAAGCTTTGGCCAAGCCAGCCTTCGGGGTGGCTCAACGGCAAAGGGGCCGCCGCAATATCTTCGGTGATTTGCTGAAAGCCGACCTTACAATAATAGTTCGGATCCCCATAAGTCATTGCAACATCAAACCCTGCATCACGCATACATGCACACCCCCAACGCAACAAAGCCTGCCCAATGCCCTCCCCTTGGCGATCTGGTGCAACCGCAACAGGGGACAGAATGGCAACGTTCCGTGGATCATCAGAATACCACATCCGCGAAAAGACAATTCCCCCCACAAGATCGTCCTTGTCCAAAGCCCAAAACGCAAAAACATCCGCCGCATCTTCCGCCAGCAAACCACGCACCAAAGATGCG
>CAYWIR010000485.1:0-2162 GCA_964458375.1 uncultured Neptunicoccus sp. | reverse complement strand
GATCAGTTCGACATGGAAAACATGCCCTGCTGGATTGACCACGGCCAAGGCTCCTTTGGCATCCCCAGTTCAGAAGGATCAGGCGTCAAAGCCGCCGTTGTGATCCCCAACACGCCCATTGATATTAACAACGACGAACGCATCATCGAAAAGCAGTCGCTCAACAAAACCCGCCAATACATCCGCCACCGCCTTCCAGGCTTGGAAGGACAGCGCGTGGTGGACAGTAAGTTCAACCAAGTCATCCTGACTCCCGACACCCATTTCATTGTCGATTGGCACCCCAAACACGAAAACGTTTTACTGGCGGGTGGCTGTTCGGGCCACCTGTTCAAACATGGCCCGATTTTTGGTGAATTTACCGCAGGCGTCGCCGTGAAAGACTACGGCACAGCGGATCGTTTCAAAATCGCAGGACGCCGCAAACTCTCCCCAAAAGAAAGCCCAAGCGGCCGATAACGCTTGCTGATCCACGCTCTGGCCCTACGTCCACCCTATCCAATAGGGAGAGTCAGACCTTGAAACACTACATCTTCGCCGCCGCAACCATGCTCTGCGCCACAGCCGCACAAGCCGATCTTGTTGTAACCTTTGACGAAGGCGCACCCAAAGACCGCTTCACATTCCAAAACACCGCCGCATGTGATTTGCCCAGCGCAACGCTCACGCTCGATCTAAACGCATCCGCTGGCGCACTGGTCTTTGACACCACAGACCAAGGCGCAGGTGTAGAAGTTTTTCAACCCTTTGAACTTGTCGCAGGTAAAACCCAAGTAACGGGCACCAGCGCCGTGACCGATGGCGACAAACGTTTGACGATCGACATCAAAGGCTTGAATGCAGGCGAAAAGCTCGCGTTTACAATTGATGTAGATGACACGCTCGGCCAGCGCGAAATCACCGTCAATGATGCCGAAATCAGCGGCGCTATGGTCTCAGCCGACCATTCGGGCACCGTGTCTTCTGCGGCCTTCAACGGTGCGCGCGCTGTTATTCCACTGCCCTGCTCGTCCTAACGCGATTGCGTTGACACTTTGGTTAGACTTTCGCGCTAATTCCTTCTCAGCGGAGGAACCAAATGCGCGTCTTTACCATCATTCTGTGCCTGATCTTACCAACCTTGGCCACCGCACAGGTGGCCAAACACGGCACCTTTTCGCATGACGGTATCTTGCGCGAACACTACCTTTTTGTTCCACCCAACGCAGACGACACCACACCGCTCGTCGTCGCGCTCCACGGTCTCGGGGGCAATGCGAAAAACCTAAGGTTTGGAATCGGCCTAACCAAACGGGCGGCGCAGGATGGATTTGCTGTCATCTACCCCCAAGGCATTCGCTTGAAACAAGGCTCGCGCCATTGGAACGCAGGGTTCTCTTTTTCAAAAGTGGATGATCTTGGGTATTTGGACGCCCTGATCGCGAATATTGCCGCAACCAAGGGGCTGAACCCGCGCCGCGTTACGGTCTTTGGCATCTCAAACGGCGGATACATGGCCTATCGCATGGCCTGTCACGCGACACACCAAATCCACACCATCGCCGTTGTCGCAGGTACGATGAGCCAAGCAGATTGGTCCGATTGCCCCGCCCCAAACCCCGTTTCCGTCTTGCACATCCACGGTGTTGACGATCCGATGATCCATTTCACAGGCATTGCCAAAGGCATGTCTGGCTGGGGCGGCGCCCCTGCTGTTCCTGTTCTGGCGGCCCATTGGGCACAAAAGCAAAAGGCGACGCCTGCCAAAGCACTCACAAATTACAAATCCCTGACCGAAGCACGCTATGTAAACGCCGCCACAGGGGCAGAGGTCCAAATGCTGGCACTCGAAGGGTTCGGCCATGATTGGCCAAACCTGTCAAACGGCCCCATAGACGCGCTGGATTATGTGATGAAATTTGTCGAACGCACAAATCGCGTCGATTATCGCAAGGTCACGAATTAGAGGCGTTGTCTCGAAAAAAGGTTGCAACCTCAGCAGCCATCAAATCGACCTTCACATCACCAACGTCAAAGCTCGCAAGCGCTGCTGCCATATCCGCATCGTTCGGGAACCCAACTTCACCACGCGCCCGATCAAACACATCCGCAATGTGTTTTTGCGTGTGTTCTGGGTGAAACTGTACGCTGGCCGCAGGAAAGTCATACTCCAGCGCACCCAC
>CAYWIR010000484.1:0-2168 GCA_964458375.1 uncultured Neptunicoccus sp. | reverse complement strand
TCCAACAGCACATCCTCCCCGTCTGCGGCCAAAAGGAAATCAAACAAATACTTCCCCTGTGGCGTCAAAAACGCGGCATACACCAGCCCAGCATTCAGCCCAGACAGGTCATTTGTCACCAAATCATTCAAAAACTTATGGGTATCCGCACCAGATATCCGCAAAACGGTTCGTTCCGTCATCTTCCCTCACAACTCTGTCTCGCCCTTGGGCGTATAACAGGATATGTAGACCTAGAACCGACCTAAGACCAGCCACCGCGACTATGCCTGCACCGCTCACAGTTCTGATCCCAACGTTCAATGCTGCCCACAGCCTTGGCCCGACTTTGGCGAGCGTTTACGAAGCCGCACAAACAGGCTTGATCGCAGAATTGATCTTTGCCGATGGCGGATCAACCGATGGCACCGACGAAGTTGCGCAAGACGTGGGCGCAACGCTAATCTCTTCACCAAAAGGGCGCGGCACACAACTTGCCACTGCGGCGGCCTCTGTGCGTACACCTTGGTTGATGGTTCTCCACGCCGACACAACACTGTCAAAGGGGTGGACCACGCCCGTGCTCCGACACATCAATTCCGCCAAATCCGCTGCACACTTCCGTTTGGCCTTTGACAGCAACACAGCAGCGGCCAAACGCACAGCCGCTTGGGCCAACTTTCGCGCCCGCAGGCTCAAACTGCCCTACGGTGATCAAGGTCTTTTGCTGCCCACCAGCCTTTACACCTCTGTTGGCGGCTATCCCGATATTCCTTTGATGGAAGATGTGGCGCTCGTGCGAAAACTGCGCAAATCCCTGACAGAACTTGATGCAACCGCCACAACCAGTGCGGCAAAATACGAATCCGAAGGCTACCTCAAACGCGGTTCTAAAAACCTGCTTACATTGTCAAAATACTTCATGGGCATCCCGCCCGAAACACTGGCAAAACGCTACTAGTTTCTTCTCAGTAAAATACTTATTCACCCACGTACAAGCGCATAACCGTGGGTTACAACGGATCGGTTGGGTTGCCGAACCCCATGAACCGCCCCACCATTTCCATCAACCCGCGCCGACGATTGGCCCCTGTGAAGGACCGTGGCCGATTGCGCCCGCCATCCTCGGCTTTCATGTCAAATTGCAGGTTGTAAAGTTCGGTATAAATGCCGCCCCGCTCCAACAACTCCGCATGTGTTCCTTGGTCCACAATGCGGCCTTGATCCATCACCACAATCTGATCTGCGTCCATAATGGTCGCCAATCGGTGTGCAATCACCAGCGTTGTGCGCCCTTCAGACAAGACATCCAAGGCTTGACGAATGGCCGCCTCAGATTGAGCATCTAGCGCCGAAGTCGGCTCATCGAGCATCAAAATCGGCGCATCGCGCAAAATAGCACGTGCAATGGACAATCTTTGCCGCTCTCCGCCTGAAAAGCTGGCCTTTGAAGGATCAATATAGGTGTCATACCCATCGGGCAGCTTTGAAATAAACTCATCCGCCGCTGCGGCCTGTGCTGCGGCTACACAGGCGTCTTTGTCGGCATCTTCACGGCCAAAACCGATATTTTCCAGCACCGTGCCAGACAGCAAAACACTGTCTTGGGACACCACCGAAATTTGATTGCGCAACGCTGTCAGGGTGTGATCCGTCACATCCCGTCCATCAATCGAAATGCGGCCCTGTGTGGCGTCGAACAATCGAGGCAATAGGTTGAAAATAGTGGATTTCCCTGCACCAGATCGCCCCACGAAAGCATAGGTTTTGCCCGCCTCAATCGTCAGATTTAAGTCATGCAACGCGGCATAGCCATCTGGATAGACAAAGCTCACATTTTCAAACGCAATGTCCCCCTTGGGCCGCGCATCCGCGCCGTAGGTATAGCTGCCATCCGAAATTTCATTTTCCGCATCATACAGCGCATAGACCCGTTCAAGCGCCGCCATGCCTTGCAGGCCCACCGCATAGGCTCCGCCAAGTTTACGCGCAGGGTTCGTTGCCACGCCCAGCGCGGTGATCAGGCCAATAAAGCCCGCCAAATCAATCGCCCCGCTTTGCATCCGCCACGCCACCAGAAACAACAGAACCGCAATGGCGATCCCTGCCAGAACCTCAATCATCGGCGTGATCAACGCCTGCCACTTCACCAAGGACACACGCAGGCCAAACAGTTTTTCAAACACCGC
>CAYWIR010000483.1:0-2188 GCA_964458375.1 uncultured Neptunicoccus sp. | reverse complement strand
GCCTTAGGCACTTTCACCTTGGGCGTCTTTTCTTCCACACGACCCTCAGCCGCGGCCTTTTGCGCTCGTGATGGCGGCAGTGGCGCTGCATCTGGATCAATGTCATGTTTCTTCAACAACTGGCCCAACAGGCTTTTGGGATGGGGCGCACCGCCCTCTTTCTCAACCAAACGCGCCCGCATACGGCGACCATACAAATGCACCGAATACGTGTTTTCAGTGATGTACGGGGTCATGTCGAAATTCCGCTTCAACATGTTGCGGCGGTCTTTGTAGGTGACAGGGTACAAACCTTCTTGTGGCAGCGCGTATTTTGCTTCGCCCGTCTTGTGCAAGAAATGCGTGACCGAATGCGGCCCCCAAACACCCCACGGCTGTTCGGATGCGTGAACAGGTTTCCCTGCATCCCGCGCCTCTTCTAACTCGCGGGTGTATTCATCACCGTACCATGTGGGAATTGCGAACTCATCAGACGTGAACTCCAGCAACTCACCCAGCGTGTCACAATCAGACGGCAGACCCAACACACCGCCGTTGATGTGCTTTGAACTTTCCCACCCATAAAAATGCCCATTCGGCGTTTCGAAGGTTTTCATACAATAGGCATCAGTGTCCGCCCAAATCGTATCTTGTTCCTGTTCCAGCATTTTGTAGCGAAACAAATCAGAATGCAGTGCAGGGGAGCCAGTGCGCGCATGGGCCAGAAAATCCGTGCGTGGCAACACCGCCGCCGCATCAGCCAATTCCATCCCATCAGGCACATTTTGCAACGGACCGTAATGATACAGTTTCACATGGTGCCCAGCGTCCACAAAAGACTTAAGACACAACTGTTCCAGAAAGCTAAGGCTGCCTTCCATCCACAACGCTGCAATTTGATACTCTTTGCCTGCCACGATACTGTCCTCATTCTGGTGCGACCCTTTTGCGGGGCGCTGTCTGCTTATTTGCTTTGCACCAACCCTACGCCGCGCAGGGCTGTTTCACAACGATTGTCCACGATTTGGAAACAAAAAGCGCCTTTTTGTGGCAATAAGGCACGTTAAAGCGACAGCTTTTAAAATTATGTGTACGCCAACGAACAGATTGTTCGCCTTCCCTCACCTTGGCAGTTCCCCCAATCTAACCTAATTGTGGCGCAACACAAAGCATCAAAGGCTCACTCCAATGACACATCTTCTCGGTATTTCTGGCTCTCTGCGCAAAGGCAGTTTTAACAAAAAACTGCTGGCCGCAGCCGCAAAATCCTTCGGCGGCGATTACACCTTGGCTGATTTAAACATGCCACTTTACGATGGTGATCTCGAAGCAAACGAAGGCATTCCAGACGCCGTTCATACGTTATGCGATCAAATTCGTACGGCGGATGCGATCATCATGGCCACACCTGAATACAACGGCAATATCTCTGGCGTTTTGAAAAACGCGCTTGATTGGGTCAGCCGCGTGGATGGCAAACCGTTCGAAGACAAACCAATGGCAATTATGTCCGCAGCGGGGGGTCGTGCTGGCGGCGTCCTTGGCCTGAACTCCCTGCGCTTGTGTCTACCCCCGTTTCAGCCAAAACTACTGAATGGCCCCTTGGTCGCAGTGGCTGGCGTCATGAACGCTTTTGACGAAAACGGTGATCTCAAAGAAGAACGCTATCAGAACGCCGTCGATGCCCTAATGGCAAAGCTCAAATCCGAGGTCTAAGACCCAACCTCAAGGCTTAACCTTATAGGTCAAACCATGTCGGATCAGGGCACGCAGCTTGTCCTGATCTTCTTGCGTAAAATCACCCAAAACCACCGCGCGATTGCCTTCTATCTCAAAGTCCGCCCCAAATTGCGCCGCAAAATCAGACACAATCGAACTTTGACAATGGGCATAAATCGCCGCTCGGCCCGCCTTGTTCACCCCCAACCGCAATGTCGATCCTTTGGGCGCAAGGTAAGACGGCTGCCCCCACTTCAAACATTCCTCCACAGGGATCTCGGCGGCGCAATCAAAAATCAACGCCCGCGCCTTCAGCAACACCGCCCGCTCAGACGGCTCCATCTCTTCAAACACCTGTTTCACATCAGGCGTCATGACGGATACATGGCCGCTTTGCCCCGTTCAATGTAATCAACCAGCGCAGGGTTCTGTAACACCAAGTCCCCCAACGCATTTTGCTGTGGAAAACTCGCTTGCGCGCGCAAAAGCG
>CAYWIR010000482.1:0-2201 GCA_964458375.1 uncultured Neptunicoccus sp. | reverse complement strand
CTAGGGCAAAATTTTCACTCTTGCCACCTCCCCCAATCCCCCCTATACGCCGCCTTACTTAAATCCACAGGCGGGACTTGCGGGTTGCGGGGGAGAAATCCTCGTACACTCCACCGGTTGGATCATCCGATCCTTCTCCCGCTGAGGCGAAACCGGAAAAGGAAGACACCAATGGCTCTACCAGAGTTCACATTGCGCCAACTGCTTGAAGCAGGCGTACACTTCGGCCACCAGACACACCGCTGGAACCCACGCATGGGTCAGTACATCTATGGTCAGCGTAACGGCATTCACATTCTCGACCTCACGCAAACTGTTCCTCTCTTGGATCAAGCATTGCAAGTGACACGCGAAACAGTTGCCAAAGGCGGCCGCATCTTGTTCGTAGGAACAAAGCGTCAAGCGTCCAAAGCCGTTGCCGAAGCAGCCGAGCGTTCCGCACAATACTACATGAACCACCGCTGGCTCGGTGGCACGCTGACAAACTGGCAAACAGTGTCAAAGCGTATCGCACACCTTAAGCAACTTGATGAGAAACTCGAAGGCGAAGCCTCAGGTCTCACCAAGAAAGAGCTGTTGGGCATGGAACGTGAGCAGGCCAAACTGCAAGCGTCCTTGGGCGGCGTTCGCGAAATGGGCGGCACACCTGATCTGATCGTTGTGATCGACACCAACAAAGAATCCCTCGCAGTGGCAGAAGCCAACAAACTGGGCATTCCTGTAATTGCTGTGCTTGATTCCAACTCTGCACCAGAGGGCATCGATTACCCGATCCCAGGCAACGACGATGCGGCACGCGCAATTGCGCTTTACACCGATCTGATCGCTCGTGCGGCTCTCGATGGTATGGCCTCTGCAATGGGCTCCGCTGGCATCGACATCGGCGCGGCTGAAGAAGCCCCTGTTGAAGAAGCTGTCGCAGACGCACCAGCCGAAGCCTAATAGGCGCGGTAAAACTGTTACATCGGGGGTGTAAACGCACCCCCGATCCCCGTTATTCAGGAGATATGAAGATGGCTATCACAGCTGCACTCGTAAAAGAACTGCGTGAAAAATCTGGCGCAGGCATGATGGACGCGAAAAAAGCGCTCACAGAAGTAGACGGCGACATGGAAGCTGCCATGGATTGGCTGCGGACCAAAGGTCTCGCCACCGCTGCTAAGAAATCTGGTCGTACAGCGGCCGAAGGTCTTGTGGCTGTCAAAGTAGACGGCGGCACAGGTGTTGCGGTTGAGGTGAACTCCGAAACTGACTTCGTTGGTAAAAACGCTGAATTCCAAGCAATGGTTGGCGGCATCGCCACTGCTGCGCTCGGCGTGGACGATGTGGACGCGCTCAAAACCGCTGACATGAACGGTAAAACCGTTGAAGAAAACGTCACAGACGCGATCGCCAAAATCGGTGAAAACATGTCTGTACGCCGTATGGCCAAAGTGTCTGGCGATGTTGTTGGGACTTACGTGCACACAGCCGCAGCTGACGGCATGGGCAAAATCGGTGTTTTGGTTGCGCTTAAGGGCGGCGACGAAGCATTCGCAAAACAAGTGGCTATGCACGTTGCAGCCGCTGACCCGCGCCCACAGTCCCTGACCGAAGCAGACCTCGACCCAGCGGTTGTTGAAAAGGAAAAGCAAATCCTGACAGACCAAGCCCGCGAGTCAGGCAAGCCAGAAAACATCATCGAAAACATGATCAAAGGCCGCATGAAGAAATTCTTCGGCGAAGTCACATTGGTCAACCAGTCTTTCGTGATCAACCCTGATCTGTCTGTTGGCGCAGCTGCCGCAGAAGCAGGCGCTGAAATCCTCGGCTTCGTCCGTTTGGAAGTTGGCGAAGGCATTGAGAAAAAAGAAGAAGACTTCGCAGCAGAAGTTGCGAAAACAATGGGCGGCTAAGCCCCTCCATTCCTTCTAAAGTTTAAGCCCCGCCACTGTGCGGGGCTTTTTCGTTTATGGCCCTAACGTGGCACGTCAATCGTCACGGCTTGGCTCGGTCGGATCACTGGAAAACAAAGCAAACTTATTGCCCTGCGGATCGCGCAAATACCCCACATAAAAATGCGCACCATAATCAGCGCGAAACCCTGGTTGCCCTTCATCTGATCCCCCCGCGGCCAAGGCCGCTGCGTGCAGCTCTCGCACTTGCGATTGGCTCACCGCTTCAAAGGCAACCATCGCACCATTCCCGGCTGTGGCAGGCTG
>CAYWIR010000481.1:0-2203 GCA_964458375.1 uncultured Neptunicoccus sp. | reverse complement strand
GATTACAGTTCCTGACTGCGATGATCGAAACAGGAAAACCTGCGTCCGAGTTATGCAATGTGTTCGAAACGGTTCCACAGATGCTCAAGAACGTGCGTTACGGAGCAGGCGTTGATCCGCTGGATGCGCCGGCAGTGAAGGCTGCGATAAAGGCGGCCGAAACTGCGCTGGCAGGGAAGGGGCGTTTGCTGATCCGCAAATCTGGCACCGAACCTTTGGTCCGTGTGATGGCGGAATGTATTGACAGTGACCTTTTGGAAAAGACGGTGGACAGCATTGTCTCAGAAGTAGACGCTGTTGCTAGCGCCGAACCAGCGATCTAAGTCCTGTCCACTGACTGATCGCAAGGCCGAGTAAAATAAGGGCAAGAGCTGCGAAAAAGCGCAGCGGCAAAACCTCGGACAAGACCCAAGCGCCAAAGATCATCGACCAGACGGGGACTTGATAGTTTACCAGGGTCATGAACACCGATCCTGCTGTGCGAATGGTGACAACCCGCAACAGCGCGGCAAGCGCAGTTGGTACCAACCCAAGAAATATAATCGCCGGGGCTGCGCGCCCGCTTACCCATGTGGGAACGCCTTCATAGACCAGCATCGCAGGGATCAGGCAAACCGCGCCAATCACAAGCGTGAGCGCCGCCATCGTGATGCTGTCTACAGGCGGGCACCGGCGTGTCAGTACACTGGACACCGCGTAGGAACAGGATGCGGCAATGCAGGCCAGTTGCGGCAGCGCCAATGATCCTGCGGAAAAATCCAGCGCATTGGGCCCAATCAAGACCAACGCCCCGACAAAGCCCAAAATAACGCCGATCGTTTTTCGACCCGAGAGTTTTTCATCAGAAAACAGATGGGCCAGCGGCAACACGACCAGCGGCAGAATAGCCATTGAAATACCCGCAAACGCGGAAGGAACGAATTGCTGCCCCCACGACAGCAGGGCAAACGGCAGGGCCGTGTTCAAAACGCCGATGATCAACAGATAGCGCCAAACGATCACGCCGCGTGGCATGGGCCGCTTCATAGTCACAGCCAACGCGAGCAACGCAATTGCGCCCAACGTCGTGCGTGCGCAGGCCACTGTCAGTGGTCCGTAGCCTTCCAGCGCAATCGCGACCACCATGAACGTCCCACCCCAGATGACGCCAAGCATCAGGATCGACAGCCAATTGAACAAAGTGGGTTGGGTGGTCATGCGCGTGGCATATACCCGCCCGCTCAAGTTTACGATGGCCAATTTTCAGGTGGATAAAATGTTGGCGCCAGCGCAGATCACGCGCTGGCGCCCCATGTCGAGCTACATTCCAACCGAACGCATGACAGGATTGCGCGCAGATAAGGCATCTGTTTCTTGCAAGGTCGCAGATGGCTGCCCCAAAATGCTCACCAATCGCCACGTGACACGGGCAACACCGTCTAAGGATTGATTAATAAAAGATGTCGAACCGCCGTAGACGTTCAAATATTTTAAATCGGCGTCAAACAAATAGTATTGCCACACAGAATACAGGTTTTTGTGCGTGTTCGGATCAAATGTTTCAGCCATACCATAAATGCCTGCTGGATAGTGTTTGCCCAGCACGCGCGACTGAAACGGGGCATCGTATGTCGCCGTAATTGAAGACATGGTGGGCGTCGCCCCTGGCGCGTCGACATGTGTTGAATAAGAAAAATGCGCCGCCCCATTGATAGACCCGCTCGGGTTTGGGTTCGTGGTAGCCGCAGTCATCAGATCTTCGACGGTTGCGCCACTGTCAGGCATATCCAACATGACGTTGTAGAAAAGTCCGACGACTTGGAGATTTACTTGCATAGTCAATTCCTCATATCAAATTTTCAATTTTACCAAGAATCACTTGGATGTTAATCATCTTAAGGATGTGTAAATATGTGTAAACCGATACTTACACCATTGGTGTATACTCTGATTGACACATTGTGATTGATGCTGCGCCTGAATGCCGTTTTTGAAATGCTTCAACGAAGGCGGGCGTCTCGTTGGTTCGTCCAAATTAAAATGAAAGGGCGGGACCAATCAGTCCCGCCCTTTCTTGTTTTTGCTCAGTTGTGAGCTTTTAGTTCTTGGCTTTGTCGACCATTTTGCCTGCGGCGATCCACGGCATCATGTCGCGCAGCTTGCCGCCGACGACTTCGATCTGGTGTTCGTCGTTGGCGCGGCGGGAGGCTTTGATGGTTGGCTG
>CAYWIR010000480.1:0-2211 GCA_964458375.1 uncultured Neptunicoccus sp. | reverse complement strand
CAAGGTCTTGAGGCAGCAGCACATGCTCCTTTGGCAGCACATCCTCGCCTTGCCTCACGTCTTCGCCCGCTTGGCGCGTATTGGCACCGCGTTTCAGCCCACGGCGGAACGCAATGCGGCCGTCCAAAACACTACAGTCTTCTTCCAAAACAACAGTATCTACACCTGACGGAATCCGCGCACCCGTCAAAATCCGCAACGCTTTGCCCGACGACAAAACCCCAGCAAAAGGCTCCCCCGCCGCCGCGCGCCCATCTGCCAATGGCAGTTCGCAAACATCTTCCTCTGGCAAACCATCAAACGCGAACCCGTAGCCATCCACGGCAGAATTGGCATATGGCGGATTAGATCGCGACGCGACAACATCCTGCGCCAAAATACGCCCCCCAGCATCTGACAAGGCAACCTGTTCCGTTTCAGTCACGCAATGCAATCTGTCTTTGAGCATCGCCAAAGCATCATCCACTGGCGTCCAATCCACACCGGGCGGCATGGCAAAACAGTCATCTTTTAAGGGCGGTGGCTTCATCCCAAACCCACCCTTTTAATCACAAAATTGGCAATCGCTTTCGTATCATTCAGATCAAAAACGGGTTGCGACACATCCAGCGCAACATCGCTCGCCACGGCCACAATTGTATCGTCCTCCGCCGCCAAAACGGCCTTTCCCGCCTCGGAACGATGACATTCCAGCTTCTCATGCCCTTCGGCTTTGAAGCCTTCAATCAACACCAAATCCACAGGGGCCAATTTCGCCAACAACTCGGCCAACGGCACTTCTGGCGCGCCACGCAATTCATGCATCAGGGCCCAGCGGTTTCCCGACGACAACAAAACTTCACGCGCCCCCGCTTCTCGGTGGCGATAACTGTCGCGCCCCTCGTGATCTACATCAAACGAATGGTGCGCATGCTTAATCGTGGACACAGAAATCCCACGGGCCGACAGTTCGGTGACCAACCGTTCCACAAGCCCCGTTTTGCCTGTGTTTTTCCATCCTGTGATCCCAAACACCTTCACAAATCATACTCCGCAACCATCGCTTCGGCCTGTGCCATATCTTCTGCTGTGTTGACGTTAAAAAACGGATCAAACGGCTTGGCTGCGAATTCCACATTCACGCAGCCATGGGGCTTCGTCCATTGCACCACCTTGCGTACTCCGTCATTCAAGGCCTCCCGCAGATCATCACGCAAAGCCACAGGCCATTTGCCAAATGTCGGATGCCGCGCCGTGCCACGTTCAGGATCAGGCGTCACGGCCATGCACAAATCCGCACCCGCCGCATCAAACCTCTCCACCAAATCGCGTGGGTAAAACGGTGTATCTGCTGCCACGGTCACAATATGCGTGGCACCTTCTCGCGCCGCATAATCCATGCCCGCCAGCACCCCCGCAAGCGGCCCTGCAAATCCCGCAATCGTATCGTTCACCACAGGCACACCCAACCCATCAAACCGCGACGGATCACCATTCGCGTTCAGGATCACCCTGTCCATCTGCTTGCCCAACCGCACCTTCACACGCCCCAACAACGACACACCATCAAGGGTCAAAAGCCCCTTATCACCGCCCCCCATCCGCGACGACAAACCACCGGCAAGGATTACACCAATAGAACTCATGCCCAAGTCCTAGTATCTTTCCAAACCAACATTTGTTGGTACGCTTCCTCTGCCTGCTCATTCGACTCGAAACAACGAACTGGTATGGCAACAAACGCATTACCACGCGCTGCAACAACCATTCTCTTTGATCGTTGAACGGAGTGAAATACGTCCCAAGACGACACCGTTTTCAACCCCGCCGCCGTCTCTTCGATACCCTCAGAGGATACGACAATTCGTGTTTTTCCGTCACGCAGACCGTATTTAAAATAGTGGTTCATCCGCAAACGGTTCAGGCCCAAAACGACGTAAACAAACATCAAGGCGAACAAAGTAGACCACAAAGTGGCGGCCTGTTGATTGTCAAAAAGTGGGCCTAGAATTAGGGCACCACCAACGCCCACACCAAACACGACACCAGAAAAAAAGAGGAAACCTTGGACAAAACCCACAACTCTCCATCCAAACCCGAATAGAATTTTACCGAACACCGCATGCGCTGCTCGGATATCTTTTAAACTATATTCAAACTCTAAATCATAACCCATTAGACGATCTCCGCTTGCCCTTGTCCTCTGCAATCGCGCCTAGGTCCGCGTCCCAA
>CAYWIR010000479.1:0-2214 GCA_964458375.1 uncultured Neptunicoccus sp. | reverse complement strand
TTTCCAGACAGTTTACAACCATATCGCTGCAACACAGCCGGACATGTTCGACTAGAGCATATGCGATCCAGTGTCGTGCTGGATGCGATGGGACCACAGCGCTGCAAAACCCTGCAATGCGTTTGAAGAGGTGTTTGCAACGTTCCCAAACGAAGCGGGACTTGCGACAAGGAGCGAAGGCCAATGACAGATCAAAGTGCAAACCCGCGCGATGCAAAAGGTGCTTGGCGCCCTGAAAAACTGATAGAAAGCCCGCCGATCTACAACTGGCCACCGCGTCCATTTGCAGTAACAAAATGGTTTGTCGGCTTTCCCGGTTATCTGTGGCCGCTGAATATTTTGGTATTTGGCATAACGCTTGTCACATGGTTTTTCCTGACCCCTGACATGGCTCAAATGCAGACATTCGAGCTTTGGTGGATCGCGCTCATTTATGTGCGCAATCTGGCGCTGGCTGCCGCGTTTTTTGGCGGCCTGCATATCTATCTTTATACCTTGCGCGCTCAAGACGATAAGCACGAGTTCTCCGACAAGCCTTTCGTGACAGACAACAAACGCTTTTTGTTCAAGGATCAGGTGTGGGACAATGTGTTTCGCACCCTTGGATATGGCGTACCCTTCTTCACAGCCTACGAGGTGGTGACCTACTGGCTATTCGCGAATGATTTCCTCGGCTTTATTCCGATTGCGCAAAACACTTTCGGTTTTTGGGCGTGGTTTGTAGCGCTGTTGCTGTTGATGCCAGTCATCCACGCCATCCACTTCTATGCAATTCATCGCGCATTGCACATTCGGTTTCTCTACAAGCATGTGCACCGCGTTCATCACTACAATATCGAGGTTGGACCGTTTTCGGGCCTCGCCATGCACCCCGTCGAAACCTTCATCTATTTCTCCACTGTGTGTGTGCAGTGGCTATTGGCCCTGCACCCGTTAAACGCGCTTGGTCAGATCCATTATGCAGTCTTCAACGCCGCGATGAGCCATACAGGGTTTGACAAAATTCTGATCACAGACAAGGTCGGGATCGAAAGCAACACCTACTTTCACTACCTCCACCACAAGTATTTTGAATGCAATTACGGTGGCACAATGGCGCCGTTCGATCAGCTGTTTGGCACATTTCATGATGGCTCGCCGGAGGCGCAAAAACGCATGCAACAGCGCATGCGGGATCGCCTTGGTGGGTCCAGCTAAAGATGTCTGTAAGGGACAGCTGCGCCAATTGGATCAATCAAAAGAGAGACTAAGCAAATGGCGAGCCATGCGACCGGTGACGGCGGCCTCCCCCCAAGGGATGCCAAAAACAAAGGCCTGACACGTATGATGACGGTGGGCGGGGCTTATGCTACGCGCAACTACACCGTCAAAGGCCTGCGCGATGAAAAAGGCAAGCGCGTGCTGGTCGAAACGCTTCCTTTCACGCCCGAGGAAGCTGCTGCGGCCCAAGAGGCTGGCATTGACACGATGAAGGTACGCTTTGATCCAGAGCACCCGGACTCCGCCGCAGCCCTGCGCGCAGCCGCGCCCAATACATTCATGGCCTTTGGGGTGCCCCTGATTGCTGCCGCAAGCGAGACCGAGGCCGTTCGGATCGGTTATCAGGCGATGAAGCTAGGTGCCGATGCAATCATGTGCCAATGGAGCCCAAGATTTATCGAAGCGGCTGCAGAGGCAGGCATTCCGGTGCAAGGCCACGCCGGTCTCGTGCCCCGACGGAGCACTTGGACCGGTGGCTTGCGTGCGATTGGCAAAACACTCGACGAGGCGCTGTGGGTGTATCAGGAAATAAAAGCGCTGGAAGACGCAGGTGCCTACGCTGTTGAAGTTGAGGTGATCCCCGAAGAACTGTTAACGGAGATTTCAAAGCGCACGTCTTTGGTCACGACCCCTATTGGCGCGGGCAGCGGTGGCGACATCCAGTTCCTGTTTGCCGACGATATTTTGGGAAACAACGCTCCACCCTATCCGCGTCACTCCAAGCAGTACCGCAACCTTTTCGCGATGAAGCAAGAGATGCAACGCGAGCGTATTGCAGGCTTTCGCGACTTTGTTGAGGACGTTCAGACGGGCACCTTCCCCGATGCAAGCCGTGTCATCAAGGCACCTAGAAATTTAGTGGATGAATTCCTAGAAAATATCGACAAAACGTGATCGGGTTGGGCTGGATAGTCTTTCAATTAGTCTGCATGAGCCAGGCACGCACGATCACTT
>CAYWIR010000478.1:0-2229 GCA_964458375.1 uncultured Neptunicoccus sp. | reverse complement strand
GAGTTCGAAGCGGAATTCGGTAAGCCTTTTGCAGAGCGGCCTTAGGTATTTTTAGAACATTGAAGCCTAGAGGGTTTGCATCCAGCCGAGGGTTTTTTCGATGGGACCGTTCGGTTTGTATTCTGCGCCCAAGGGGGCGGAATAGCCCATGGCGGCTATTTCGGCGAAGATATGCGCATAGTTGAGTTCGCCCTGATCAGGTGCGCCGCGATCTGGGACAGAGGCGAATTGGATGTGGCCGATGTGGGGGAGAAGCGTGCGGATGCGCGTTGTTATGTCCCCTTCGGTGCGGCCCACATGATAGCAATCGAACATCAGTTTTAGGTTGGGCGCCCCGACCTCTTTGATGATCGCGGCAGCTTGGTCTGTGGTCTGCAAGAAGTAGCCTGGTGCATCGTGCTGGTTTAGGGGTTCGATCAGGATGGTGATGGTGTGGGCTGCGGCCTGTTCGGTGGCGTATCGTAGGTTTTCGACAAATGTATCGTGCGCGATAGGCCCGCTGGCGAAGCCTGCCATGACGTGGATATTTGGCGTGTGTGTTGCAGCGGCGTAGGCGACTGCTTCGTCGATTGCCCTGCGGGCGTCTGATTGGCGGTCTGCGAGAGCGGAAAGGCCGTTTTCCCCTGCGGCTGTGTCCCCCCGAGAGGTGTTGAGGCCAAGCATCCTGAGGCCCGTTTCTGAAAGGGCCGCGTTTACGTGCTCTGTCGGTGTGGCGTATGGCCAATGGCATTCGACCGCGTCAAACCCAGCAGCATGGGCAGCACGGATGGCATCGGGCAATGAGCGATCTGCCCAGAGAAAGCCGAGGTTGGCTGAAAATTTGGTCACTCGTCCCACTCCACATTGAACTTGGTGATGACGCTTTGGATTTGATCTGGGGTCAGTTGGTTTGGTTTTAGACCGCGTGTCAGAAGGGCAAGGCGGGCCGTGTCCTCTAGCTCTTCAATGGCGTTGCAGGCGGCTACGATATCTTTGCCAGCGACAACAGGGCCATGGTTGGCCAGCATCACAGCGCTGCGTTTGCCTGCAAGGCCCCGCACCGCTTCGCCCATGGCGGGATCGCCGGGCATAAAGAACGGCAGGAGTTGGACTTTGCCGAGTTTCATAATGGCATAAGGCGTGAGCGGGGGCAGGAAATTGTCAGGGTCCTGATCGGGAAGCAGCGAAAGTGCAACCGAATGGCAAGAGTGCAAATGCACAACAGCCCCTGCGGTGCTGCGGGTGTCGTAGAATGCAGTGTGGAGGGGCATTTCTTTGGTGGGTGGATCGCCACCGATTAGGTGACCCGCCGCGTCAAAGCGGGAGAGGCGGGCAGGATCAAGGCGGCCAAAGCTGGTGCCAGTGGGGGAAACAAGCAGGCCGCCGTCATCGGTACGAGCCGATATGTTGCCTGTACTGCCGCCTGTCAGCCCACGATCGAACATGGATTTCGCCAAGAGGCAGATTTGGTCGCGAAGCTGAGACTCTGTCATGCTGTACCTGATAACACAGCGGCGGCTTTGGCAAAATAGTCGGGCGCGCCAAAGTTGCCTGACTTCAGCGCGATGGTGAGGTTTTGTGAGGCGCGCAGGGCTGGGACACCTGGGTCAATTTCGGGGCCGATTTCGAGCGTTTCTAGCGCGAGACCTTCGACCACGGCCCCAGATGTTTCGCCCCCTGCGGTGAGGATTTTTTGGATACCTGCCGCGACCAGCAAGGTGGCGATTTCGGCGAACAGGGCTTCGATAGCTGAGGCAGCCCGTTCGGTTCCGTATTTGGATTGGACGGCTTTCACGGTGCTGGGTTCAGCGGAGGAATAGGCGAGCGGGATACCTTTTGCAGAAAGCAGCCAGTCCGTCACGTGTTGTGCGGTAAGAGTGCCTTCAATCACATCAGCAGCGGTGATTTCGAAGGTCAGATGGGTTTTGGCATGGTACGCGACCTGAGCACGGGTGGCGGTGGAACAGGAGCCTGATAAGGCGACGGTTTTGCCTGCTTGGCCCTGCCATTTTGTTTGATTTCCAGCGCAGCCGTGGTTTGCTGGTAAGCCGAGAGCAATGCCTGATCCACCTGTGATCAGGGGGAGGTCAGCGGCGGCTTTGCCAATTTCGATCAGGTCTGCGTTGCGGATGGCGTCAACGACGATGTGGCGGTGGCCTGCATCCTGTTCAGATTGCAATTTGGCGCGGATCGCGGCGCTGCCTGCAAAGACATCGGCTGCGGGAACGTGGCCAACCGAGTATTTGGTTT
>CAYWIR010000477.1:0-2229 GCA_964458375.1 uncultured Neptunicoccus sp. | reverse complement strand
TGCAAGCGCAGCTCAAGAATGGCTCGGGCTTGAACTTCTGACAGGTTATAGGTGCCATCGTCGTTCATCGTATGGCTCGGATCGTCAATCAGTTTGATATATTCCGCAATATCAGCCGCAGGCCAACGCCGTGTCATCAGCTTTTCACGCGCCTGCGCTGGATCAGCGGAGGAACGGATGGTTGCAACGATTTCATCCACATTGGACACAGCAACGGCCAAACCACACAAAACATGGCTGCGCTCACGGGCTTTGCGCAATTCAAACGCCGTGCGGCGAGCAACGACCTCTTCACGGAACCCAATGAAATAGGACAGGAAATCGCGCAGCGTAAGCTGTTCCGGACGACCACCATTCAAGGCGAGCATGTTGCAGCCAAAGGATGTTTGCATTTGTGTAAAGCGGAACAGTTGGTTCAACACGACTTCTGGCGTCGCATCCCGTTTCAGTTCAACCACCACACGCACGCCAACCCGATCGGATTCGTCCTGTACGTGGGAAATGCCTTCGATCTTTTTGTCCCGTGACAATTCCGCGATCTTTTCGATCATCGTGGCCTTGTTCACCTGATAGGGAATCTCATCCAGAATAATGGCAAAACGATCCTTGCGAATTTCTTCAATCCGCGTCTTGGCCCGCATGATCACAGAGCCGCGCCCCTCGGTATAGGCTTTCTTGGCGCCCGAGCGCCCCAAAATAACACCACCTGTGGGGAAGTCTGGGGCAGGGATGTACTCCATCAACTCTTCCGACGACATATCAGGCTTGTCGATCATAGCGAGCGTTGCATCCACCACTTCGCCAAGGTTATGGGGCGGAATATTCGTTGCCATACCCACAGCAATACCGCCCGCACCATTCACCAGCATGTTTGGGTATTTTGCTGGCAGGACAGTCGGTTCCCGTTCCTTGCCATCGTAGTTATCTTGGAAATCAACCGTGTCTTTGTCCAAATCCGCCAACAAAGACTGCGCAGATTTCGCCAGACGTGCTTCGGTGTAACGCATCGCAGCTGGGTTATCTCCGTCCATGGAGCCAAAGTTGCCCTGACCATCGATCAACATCAGCGACATGGAAAAATCCTGCGCCATACGGACCAAACTGTCGTAAATCGCGCTGTCCCCGTGTGGGTGATAACTGCCCATCACATCGCCCACAGATTTCGCTGCCTTCCGATAGGATTTGTCGTGCGTGTAACCGCCTTCGTTCATGGCATAGAGAATGCGACGATGAACAGGCTTCAGACCATCGCGCAGATCAGGGATCGCTCGGCTGACAATCACCGACATCGCATAATCGAGATAGGAGGACTTCATCTCCTCTTCGATGCTAATCGACGGGCCGTCGTAAACGGGTTTTTCAGCTGGAACTTCTGGCTGGTCTTCTGTCTCGTCGCTCACGATGCTCTGCCTTGTGATTTCACACTATATATTGTGGAAAACTATATCCCAACCTGGCGCACAGAACAACATTTGCGGTGCGAAAACAGCCAAAATTTCAGCGATATTGTGCGCTTTTTTGTTCCTAAAGACGATTGCCTGCAATCCGGCTCAATTTTGCCCGCGTTTCATCAGAAACCAGCGGCACATCTGGTGTTTCAGCCAGCTCTGCCATACGTTGAAAGACCGTGTCGTGGCGCAAAATTCGGCTGGTTAATTCTATCACCAACGCGCCTCCAATTGGGTCTAAATCAATGGCCCCAGACACGCGATCCAACAGATTGTCGATCATATCTCCATTCGCGCCCCAGAAAGAGATCACACCGTCATACATCACACCGTCCTTCTCAAAACGAGCGTTTGGCGGCCATGGGCGCGGAACAGCGTATATTCTATGTTCAGTTTCCGCCAATTTTACCGCTACCGACAGCATGGATCCACACAGCCCAAGCGCCCGTTGCGCAGGGTGTTGGCCGTGATCCGCCAATGTGTCGCAAACCGACGTCAACCAACGGCTGTTCATATCCGCAAAAACAACGTCCCGATGTTCGGCTAAAATGCGATGAAACAGCAATAGCCCAGGTCCAGCGCCTCCTGTCTTGCGAATGGTAACGATACAACATGCCGTCAAATGGGCGATGCGGGATTGGCCGATACATTCTGGCAGCAGTTTTTGGAAATGCTCGACCAGATTTTTACTGCGTCCGGGCCATGTGCTTTTGGGAATGCCCGAAACGATGTCTTGCGCAAATGGCGTTAAATCAACATCGTCCGATGGCAGCGCATCTTC
>CAYWIR010000476.1:0-2230 GCA_964458375.1 uncultured Neptunicoccus sp. | reverse complement strand
GGAAGATGCGCGGATCGTTCAGGTTGGTTTGCAACCCTGTCTCACCGCCTGTGATGGGTGTCAGAACAGACGCTGCCAAAGCAAAGGCCATCTGCGCAAACGCCAGCGTCAGGATCGAAAAGTAGATGCCAGAGCGACGCAATGAAATCCAGCCTATGGCCAACGCAATGATCCCCGCAACAACCGTTGATAAGATGATCGCAGGGATCACGTTGATCGACAGAAGTTTCAGCATCCACATGCCAGCGTAACTGCCAGCGCCCAAGAAAGCTGCGTGTCCGAAGGACAGATACCCTGTCAGACCAAAGAGAATGTTAAACCCAATGGCAAAGATGCCAAAGATTACGAAACGCTGCATCAAATCAGGATAGCCTGCGTTAAATTGTGCCATCGCGGACCCTTCTGGGAAGGGGTTGAGCAGGACAGGTGCCAACAACACCATCCCAGCAACGATCAGCAAAAGACGTGCGTCTTTTTTGTTTAGTCCGAGCATGGCTTATTCCTCCATCACGCCTTTGCGACCCATCAAGCCACGAGGGCGGGTCAACAAAATGATGATTGCTGCAAGGTAGATAACGATTTGGTTGATGCCGGGCAGAAGCTCGATCACTTCGCGCATGGACGCGAAACTCTCAAGAATACCCAGAACAAAGCCTGCGAGAACGGCACCAGGCAAGCTGCCCATACCGCCCACAACAACCACAACGAACGAGATCACGAGGAAATCCATCCCCATGTGATAGTTCGGAGAGTTGATCGGAGTGTACATCACACCCGCCAAGCCTGCGACCGCCGCAGCCACACCAAACATAATGGTAAACTTGCGGTCAATGTTGATGCCAAGCAGACCCACAGTTTCGCGGTCCGCCATGCCAGCACGCACAACCATCCCAAAGGTGGTAAAGCGCAAGAAGGCAAAGACCAACCCGATCAGCAAGGCCGAGAACAAGAAGTAGATGATCCGCCAATACGGATAGATAATCGCACCTGGATCACGCCCAATAAGCGCACCAAAATCGAATGAACCGAACAACGCCTGCGGTGCAGGTGTCGGAATTTGGTTCGCACCGAAGTAGTATTTGATCACCTCTTGCACAACGATGGCCAAGCCAAAGGTCACAAGGATCTGATCGGCGTGCGGCCGATTATAGAAGTGTTTGATCAATCCACGTTCCATCAGAACGCCCAGAAGGATCATCACAGGAATCGCAAATAAAATGGACAGCGGAACCGACCAATCGATGATTGTGGCCGCCGTTTCGGGGCCAAACCAATCATTTAGATAGGGGACATTGACCTTTAAGGGGTTGCCCAAAAAGTCTTTTTGGCTTTCGTCCAGTACAACGTGGCTCAGCGAGATAAGACGCTGAAACGTCACCGCGCAGAAAGCACCAAGCATGAACAGCGCCCCGTGGGCAAAGTTCACGACACCAAGTGTGCCAAAAATAAGCGTCAAACCAAGAGCAATCAGCGCATAGGCGCTGCCCTTGTCGAGCCCATTCAAAATTTGAAGGATAAACTGGTCCATTGGTGTCCCCGTATGAATGAGGCGCGAGGGATCAGTGTCGCGCGCCCTGAGTTGGGTGTTGGGTCAAGAAAAAGGGCCCCAGCAAAACTGGGGCCCAAAAGGGTTGGCTTATGCGCCTGGGTTACAGGAACCTAGTTCGCCACCAAACTTGGATGCGTCGTAAGACACCTGATCAACAGGTGTTACTTCTACGATTTCCAGAAGGTCAAACTCGGATGTTGGGTTCTCTTTACCCTTCACAACGAGCACGTCCTTAAAGCACTGGTGGTCTTCAGCACGGTACAGTGTTTTACCGTTACCCAAACCGTCGAATTCCAGACCTTCAAGAGCTTCTGCAATGCCACATGGGTTGAATGTGCCAGCCATTTCAGCAGCTTGCGCATACAGCATGATCTGACAGTACACTGTGTGTGCAGCCTGTGATGGTGGGAAGCCGTACTTCGTACCAAAGGACTTAACGAATGCTTTGGAGCCTTCGTCCTGCAGGGACCAGTGCCAGTTCGTTGAACCGAAGATGCCTTTAACGTTTGCACCCGCACCTTTCGCCATCAGGCGAGAGTACAGTGGAACAACGATTTCAAAGTTCTGACCGTTTGCTTGCGCTTCACGCAGACCAAACTGAACCGCGGATGTCAGGGAGTTAACCATGTTCCCGCCGTAGTGGTTCAGAACCAGAACGTCAGCACCAGAGTTCAGAACAGG
>CAYWIR010000475.1:0-2236 GCA_964458375.1 uncultured Neptunicoccus sp. | reverse complement strand
GCGCGCAGTGTTGGTTCATAAAGCTGCAGTGCTTTTGAAACACCGTGCTTCACAGCACCCGCTTGACCAGACAAGCCGCCGCCTTTGACTGTGCACATCACGTCAAATTCGCCAACAACGCCAGCAACTTCAAAAGGTTGCGCCAAGATCAGACGCAGAACAGGACGCGCGAAGTAAACTTCTTGGTCACGACCGTTTACGATGATTTTACCAGAACCTGGCTTGATCCAAACACGGGCAACCGCATCTTTCCGTTTACCTGTTGCATAGGAACGGCCCAATTCGTCACGCACAGCTTCGCGTGTCACAGGAGCAGCCACAACAGCTTCTTCTACAACGATGTCAGAGGCTTCTACAGCGTCTTTCAGGTCGTCCAAGGATTTGATTTCGTCGCTCATGACTGGCTCCGCGTGTTTTTGGCGTTCATCGCTTTAACGTCGAGAACTGTTGGGTTCTGTGCTTCGTGCGGGTGCTCTGCACCAGCGTAAACACGCAGGTTTGTCATTTGCTGACGGGACAATGGGCCGCCTGGCAACATGCGCTGAACCGCTTTGGTCAACAGACGCTCTGGGAATTTACCTTCGAGGATCTGACCAGCAGTACGCTGTTTGATCCCACCTGGGTGTCCAGTGTGCCAGTAATGGATTTTGTCTGTGCGCTTCTTGCCCGTCATCTGCACCTTGTCGGCGTTGATCACGATAACATTGTCGCCCATGTCCATGGATGGTGTGAAAGACGCCTTGTGTTTACCACGCAGACGCATTGCCACGATCGACGCCAAACGGCCCAACACCACGCCTTCAGCGTCGATGATGATCCATTTCTTGTCGATGTCAGCAGGAGTAGCTGAGAAAGTTTTCATCGATTTAGTCCCAATCAGGAAGTGAAAACGAGGCCGAATGGCCCCGTATGAATTCTGATTGTGCTTTTAACGGGTTGTGTGGCTGAGTCAAACGTCAATTAGGCTATTTAAATAATATAAAACAACAAGTTAAAAATATGGTATTATAATACCCCATCATTTAGTCCTTAGGTGGGATGGAATACGTCACATTTGCATGGGCAACGGGCTTGTCCATTCCCTCAGAGTACAAAAGCACGTCCCCGACTGCGAGCGCTTTGCCGAGTTTAAGCAGCCGCGCCTTTGCAATCAGGTCTTTTTCCGCAGGCTTGCGCATAAAATCTATAGAGCAGTTGGTCGTCACCGTGAGAGCTTTGGGACCAATATTCGCCAAAATGATCAGATAGAAACACACATCCGCCAAGCCAAACATCGAAGGCCCCGAAACCGTTCCCCCGGGCCGCAGGTGTTTTTCGCCTACCCGCAGACGCACCGTGATTTCGTCCTCAGACAGTGCCTCGATTACGAAGTCGTCACAGACCTGTGGAAAGACGTCTTTGAGAAAGACATCAAGGTCCGTAATTGTCATTTTTAACGCCATAGTCTTTCCCTGCTTTACACACTTGAGTAAGGTTTGGGCGAAATCGAATACTCAGACAAGAGAAAAGCCATGACCGAAGACATCCTGATCCGTGAAGACGCGGGTGCCGTTGCGACACTTACAATGAACACGCCAAAAACGTTGAATGCACTGTCCGAAGACATGATCACAGCGTTGCAAGATCAATTTGATTCTTTGATGGATGACACATCAACGCGTGTCGTAATCCTGCGCGGTTCTGGCAAAGCGTTCTGCGCAGGTCATAACCTGAAAGAAATGACAGCCGCACGGCAGGCTGAAGATGGCGGAAAACAATATTTCCTCGACCTCTTTGCAAAATGCACAAAGATGATGACGTCGATCCCCAAACTGCCCCAGCCCGTAATTTGCCAGCCCCACGGCTTGGCCACCGCAGCGGGCTGTCAGTTGGTGGCAAGTTGCGATATGGCGGTGACCGATTTTGATACAAAGTTCGGTGTCAATGGCGTGAACATCGGCTTGTTTTGTTCGACCCCAATGGTGGCGCTGTCACGGAACATCCCGCGTAAACACGCATTTGAAATGCTAACCACAGGGAACTTCATTAGTTCTGAAAAGGCCATGGAACTGGGCTTGGTGAATCGTGTGGTTGCCGCGGATCAAATAGACGCCGAAACCCGCGCACTTGCGGATTTGGTCGCCTCAAAACTAGGGGCAGCTGTGAAGGTTGGTAAACAAGCATTTTACGAGCAAATTCAAATGCCGTTGTTAGACGCCTATGCTTACACAGGCGAAGTGATGGCAGACAATATGCT
>CAYWIR010000474.1:0-2237 GCA_964458375.1 uncultured Neptunicoccus sp. | reverse complement strand
TCAGACGAGGTTATGGCGCAGCTGTAATTTTTAGGTATTTGAAGAACATTGAAAAGGCCGCTGGAACACTCCAGCGGCCTTTTTGCTATTTGAAAGAGAGGTTTCGGAGTTTGGTCCAAAACGTGGTGCGCCGTTTGGGTGGCTTGGGGACGCGGACTTTCATACGCATATCAGTCACCACCAACATAGTCGGACAGCAGCTTTTCATTCTTGGCTTCTTCGATGCGGTTGATTTTGTCTTGGCGGTTCATGTCGTCGAAACGGTATTTCACCACGTTAATCAGGGAAATCGACAGCATCAGAATGCCCATGCCCCAATAGCCTTTGGTGGAGAAGTCCACAGGCGCGTACCAGAGCGAGCCGCACATCATGGCGTAGGCGATAATCACCGCTGCAAGGTTGAGGTACACGTAAAGCTGCGCAGATGTCATTTGATTGTTCATTAGTTTGGTCTTTCTTTTGATCAGTTTTGATGGGGTAGGGGTTAGGATTTCAGTTTGGCCAGCACATCAGCCGCCGTTGTTTTGGTTGGATCACCACAGCCTGACGCGCCAAGGCGCTCTTCCAGATTGCGGTTGTTCAGATCATCGTCCAATTCTTCGTAAATATCGGCGAGAGGTTGTTCGTCATCTGACCCGATGATGCTGTCGATCAGGTCCTGTGCCTCTTTGGCGGGGGCATTTGGCAGGGCGCTGGCGACACGGCGGGTGGCGTTTTGCTCCGCCCGAATGGCTTTGGCAGAAATCGCCCCTTGGCGCAGATCAATAAGACGGCGTTGCGCCTTTTCCACGCGCAGCCGCAGGGATGTGATCTTTTGATCAAGCCGTGCCACCGTTTGGGTGCGCCGCGCCAGTTCATTTTCCATATCCGCAACCGCACCTGCCGTTTCTGTGGCCAGATCGGTCAGCTTTTTATCAAGCGCCTCTTTGGCGCGGGTCATGAGGTCCGCAATGCGATTTTCCAGCGCCTTTGTTTGCTTTTCTTCTGCGCGGTGGCGTTGGATCAAAGCGGCGAGCGATGCCTTAGCTGCGTTCAAGCCTTGTTCGGTTTCGTGGATTTTTTGATCAATGAGATCAAGGGCGTAGAAGTCCCGCACACGCTTTTCGCTTTGCACGGATGCTCCTTGGAAGAGGGTTTTAAACGTTTGAAACATGTCTTTCTCCATTTCATGAACGATGTTCACAAATTGAATACTAAAGCACATCACTCACTTCAAGTAAAAATATGAACAATGTTCATATTTGTGGCTAACCGGCTGTTTTTAAACGGAAGAAAATGCAGATATCACAATGTTAATCGCGTCGGGAACCTCTGAATCGGCAACGCCAGAGGGTCTTTTCTGCACAGAAAGCAGAATCACGCCATGAATTGCGGAAAAGATCGTGCGGGTTCGCAGGTTCAATTCGGCCGCATCCAAATCAGGCTGAAGTTGCGCCAGTGGTTTGGAAATGTGGCTCATCAAGCGGTGCAGGGCCGTGCGATACCAATCAGGGATTTCCTCAGGGTCCGCCAGATCGGACGCGAACAGCGCCATCCATGTGTGATGGTTCTTGGTGGCGAAATGGTGGTAGGCGTGGCTGAGTTTCAGCATCTGCTCTTTGGGGGGCAGGGCATCGGCCCCTGCCATCACCTCGTCAAGCTGATCATCCATGCTGCGAAAGACTTCGGCTTTGGCATAGAATACCAATTCATCCAGATCGGCAAAGATGTTGTAAATGGCCCCAAGGGCACAGCCCGCATCCGTGGCCAAATCCCGCGCACGCAGGGAGGCAATTCCGTTGTCTTCAATCCGCTTGAGCGCAGAGGCCAACAGTTTTTCGCGCAACGCAGCGCGTTTCTCTTCTCTTTTCCCAGCCATGGGTCCCATCTCTGCCAGCTTGAACTGCGTTCAATATGCGGCAGAGATGGCCCCTGTTGCAAGCATCTTAAGAGGGTTTGAACAATGCGCCTGTTATGGGCTTTGCGGCAAACATGGCGATTAGCATTGATGCCATGAACACCAATCCCCCTGTTCCGCCAAAGGACAGGGATGCAAACGCTGGGCCAGGACAAAACCCAGACAGCCCCCAGCCCATGCCAAACAGGATACCGCCGACGGCCAAACGTGTGTCGATGGTGGTGGACGGTGGTGTGGGCAAGGCGCTGCCCAATACGGACACTTCGCGCTTTGCCGCGATGCGCCATGCAAAGAACATCGGCACAATCGCGCCGCCCATAACGAACATCAGCGTTGGATC
>CAYWIR010000473.1:0-2246 GCA_964458375.1 uncultured Neptunicoccus sp. | reverse complement strand
ACATGGACTGACCAAAATTCAAAAACGCGAGTGAATAGTTGGTCTTCAGCGCCGCCGCTTCATACCCCTTCATGCTCTCGTCGTAACGCGCAGCTTCGCGCTGCTCCGCGCCAAAATACTTCACCGTTTCAAAGTTCAGCAAACTGTCGATCGCCTTCTGGTTCGCATCTGTATCTTGGTCGTTCATCTCTTTACGGATTTGCACCCGCCATTCGGTCACTTTGAACGTGAACCAGATGTAAATCCCGATGGTTGCGACAACGACGGCCAAATACCAAACATCAAACACAAAGAACAAAATCGCCGAAATCATGATGAGTTCCAGCACCAACGGCCCAATGGAAAACAACATAAAGCGCAACAAAAACTCTACGCCTTTCACGCCCCGTTCAATGATACGGCTCAAGCCACCTGTCTTGCGCGTGATGTGATAACGCAGCGACAGCGCATGCATATGCTCAAAGGTTTCAAGCGCGAGCTTGCGCAACGCACGCTGCCCTACAACGGCGAAAATCACATCGCGCAATTGATTGAACCCAACCGAAAGCAGCCGCAGCACACCATAAGCAATTGTCAGACCAACCGCCCCCATCGCCAGCAAAACCGCAGGTTCTGCTGCATCCGCCACAGGGGCCAATGCATCCACCGCAGCCTTGTAATAAAACGGCGTAGACACAGACACCACACGCGCCAAAATCAGGGCCAACAGCGCAAGGACAACCCGCACTTTGACCGACGGTTTGTCCGAAGGCCAAAGATAGGGCGCAACCTTACGAATGGTGCGCATCCCGCTTTTGCGATCAATTTCGGCGTCTGTGATGGTGGTTTGGCGCATAGGTATTCTCCTGAACACCTGTAGATAGGACGCTGTGACGGGATTGACCAGAGCCGCCGCCCTGTTGGGGTCGATTAATCGGGCAGTTTGAAAACTTGGCCCGGATAAATCAGGTTCGCATCGCGGATTGTGTCACGGTTGGCGTTGAAAATCTGCACGTATTTCACCCCATCCCCATAGGTTTGCTCTGCCAATTCCCACAACGAACCGCCGGGCTGGACGATTACGCGGGTTTGGTCCGATGCGGTCACACCGTTTTTGTCCAAATCCGCTGGGGCAACCCGCTGGAACGGGCTTTCGACCCGTGCGCTGACGCTGCCTTGTTCGTTGATTTCATCGACCCGCAACGTGAACAACCCCTGATCCACATCAGGTAAAACCACGCGCCATTTACCATCATCAGGCACCAGCTCGGTTTGCACAGGCTGGTTGTCCACATAAATCCGCACGTATTGCGCACCCTGCCCCTGACCAGATAAAACAACCGCCCCACCCGTATCATAGGTGATGGTATCAAGGCTCAAAGGATTAGAGGCCAAATCCGCCAGTGCAGATTGCGCCCCACCTTGCAAAATTTCCGCACCTGTTTCATCGGCTAAAACGAGTGTCGGGGCCACTGGCTCTGCCTCGCTCAACGCAGGAGGCACCACCAAAACGGTTTGTGCAGACACCGCAACCACCGCCCCTTCGCGCAACTGTTGCAGCCCAACGGTTTGCGCAGCTTCTCCAGACGGCAATTGGAACAACGCAACAAAGGCCCCGTTGTTGTCTGCCTCCACGGTTACAATCTGATCGTTGCCCAAAACAACGCCCACTTCGGCGTTGGGTTCGGCCAATCCCGCGATCACAGCGCCCCCTGACGCATCAACACGCACCAAATCAAACCGCGGCCCAGCTGTTGCCGCCTCTGGCTCAACATCGTTTTGCGGAGCATCTGTGGCTGCAACCTCTTCGGTTTGCACCACGGCAGTTTCCGTTTTCACAACATCGAGCGGTGCCGTTTCGGTATCCCGTGCAGCAAACGTCAGAATTGAAACAACGCAGACCGCGCCCACCGTGGACGCACCCGCTGCAATCTTTAAAGGAGGAGACATCATCCGAATTTCACACTCTTTGATCCAAGGCCGCAGTTAGCCGTTTCACCTATTCGCCACCGTGATACACTGAAACGGATAATTTCGCAAAACCCCAATCACAAAGTGCTGAACCATGCCTGCAAACACCTCCAATCTTTCTGTCTGTGTCTTCTGTGGATCCCGCTTTGGCACGAAGCCCGCCTATAAAACAGCAGCAGAGGATTTGGGCACTGCCCTCGCCCAACAAGACATGCGTTTGGTGTATGGCGCGGGGGATGTGGGCTTAATGGGCACCGTGGCCACCGCTTGTCAGTCCGCGGGGGGTGAAACCTTCG
>CAYWIR010000472.1:0-2253 GCA_964458375.1 uncultured Neptunicoccus sp. | reverse complement strand
GTCAGCTCACCAAAAGTGTATTGCTGACCTTCTTCCACCTGAAAGTTCACACCAAATGTGTTTCTCTCACGTCCGAAATCCGCAGAAGACGACAAAACTTCGGCGTCAATATACCCGCGCTTCAGATAGAAGTTGCGCAGTTTTTCTTGGTCAAATTCCAAACGCTCTGGGATAAACGTATCGCGGCGAATAAAGGCGCGAAACAACCCAGCTTGCTTTGAATCAATCGTACGGCGCAAACGGCGGTCCGAATATTTGCGGTTCCCTGTAAAGCTGATGCGGTTCACTTCAACCACGCGGCCTTCGCGCACTTCAAACACCAGATCGACACGGTTGTCAGAGCGGCGAATGATCTTGGGCTCGACCCGCGCAGCCAATCGGCCAGCAGCGGCATAAGCATTCGTGATTGCCAGCGTGTCTGCTTCTGCTTGTAGCGGCGAATACGCACGACGCGGAACTGATCCAACCAAACCGATCAGATCTTCATCCTTCAAGCGGCGATTGCCCTCAATGGAAATCTCGTTGATGGTTGGATATTCCGCAACTTCAATAACCAGACGTCCACCCTCAGGTCGCACGTCAACGTTTTCAAACAACCCAGAATCAAACAGATTCTGAACAGCGCCGTTGATCTGACCAGGAGTGACACGCGTACCCGCTTGAATACCCGCAATAGATCGGATGGTATCAGCAGCGATCCGTTGGTTGCCAGACACATCCACGCGCGAGAACCGCGCAGTCGCTTGCGCGTAAGCAGCTGAACTTTCAACAAAAATGGCGCTAGATACAGGGCCCAATGCTGCAGCGAACGCAATCACGGCACCAGTTTGGACAAACTTGCGGAAAACGCGCACAGGCGTTCGCGTAGTATTCATTGTGACCTAGCCCCCCAGGCATGAACATTATTTACTTAACTTGTGCGCTCTTTCTAATGGAAGCGCGACCAGATTCAAAGACGCATAATGTCGTTAAATGTTGCAAAAAGCATAAGCATCAACAAAAGCGACAAACCGATCCCCATGACAACCTGCATAAAGCGATCATTCGGGGCGCGTTTGAACACCGCTTGATAGGCAAAGATCACCAAATGGCCCCCATCCAGAATCGGAATGGGCAACAGGTTCATCAGGCCAATCGCCGTGGAAATAAACGCAATCATGAAGACAAATTCGTTCACCCCTTGGGACGCACTGTCCCCTGATGCCACCGCAATACCCACAGGGCCTTGCAAGTTCTTTACGGACAAACCCCCCGTAATCAGTTCGGAAATGGTCCGCACGAAGGTCTTCGCCATGTGCCAAACAGATCCAAGTCCCGCATCAATGGCCCCAAGAACGCCCACTGTTTCAAACACAGGGGCCACAGCCAATCCTGCGCCAATCCCAATGGCCATCCGCTCCCCAAAGGTGCCGTCTTCTTTTTCATAAGGCATCAAACGCGGCGTAATCCTCAGGTCCAAAACCTCGCCATCCCGCAACACCTGCATCGACACTTCGCGTGATGTCATGGTGCGCACAACGGTCTGCAACTTGAAGAACGACTCGATCTCTTGTCCATCAAAAGTCAGCACCAAATCGCCCTTTTTCATGCCTGTTTTCGCCGCAGGCGTAACGGGGTTCACGGTTGATACAATCGGCAGCCAAGGGAACGGCCCAGCCACATCCAACGCGGCTCCATCACGCAGCACGCTGTATGTCGGAACACCCGATGCATCGCGTGTTTTAAACTCTTCAAAATCGCGCCAAACGGCAATGGGCGACCCGTTAAAGGCGGTGATCTTATCCCCTGCCATCAATTCAATCTGCGTATCTGGTCCGGTTTTCACTTCGCCAACGACCAATTCAGATGATGGGCGGCCAGTGCCCACGGCCATCAGGCCGAACACCACCACAGACAACACGAAATTCGCCGCAGGGCCCGCAAACACGGTCAACGCCCGCTTCCACAGCGCCGCTGCCTCAAACGTTTTGGCCCGCAACTCAACAGGCATGGCTTCTATCTTTTCACGATCAGCCCCGCCGCTCGCCGCATTTGCATCACCCAGAAATTTTACATAGCCGCCAAAAGGCAACGCCGCGATCTGCCAAACAGTGCCCCGTTTATCGACCCAAGATTTCACCACTGGGCCAAAGCCCATGGAAAACGCTTCGGCATGGATACCGCACCAACGACCCACAATATAATGGCCGTATTCGTGGATAAAAATCACAATGCTCAGCACAATGATGAAAGGGACGATGAACGTCAGTGTTC
>CAYWIR010000471.1:0-2262 GCA_964458375.1 uncultured Neptunicoccus sp. | reverse complement strand
ATGCACAATTGGCCTGGCGTAGAAGTTGGCAAATTCGGCATCCGCCCTGGCCCCTTTTTCGCTGCCGCCGACCTCATCCAAATCGACGTGACAGGCAAAGGCGCACATGCCGCCAAACCACAAGACGGCATCGACACCACGGTCGTTGCCGCCCACATCGTCATCGCACTGCAAACCATCGCCTCGCGCGTGGCAGACCCGCTAGAATCCGTCGTTGTGTCTGTCACCAGCTTTGAAACCGAAAGCAAAGCCTTCAACGTAATCCCCGAAAAGGTGGAACTGCGTGGCACCGTGCGCACCCTGTCCCCAACCATGCGCGACACCGCCGAAGAACAGATCAAACGCATCGCCGAAAACACCGCCGCCGCCTTTGGCGCCACCGCCAACGTCACCTACAATCGCAATTACCCCGTCATGGTAAATCACGACGACCAAACAGATTTCATGGCCGATGTGGCCCGCAGCGTTGTCGGCGACCATAATGTTGACGACAACATGGAACAAACCATGGGCGGCGAAGACTTCGCCTTTATGCTCGAATCTCGACCGGGGGCGTACATCCTCTGTGGCAACGGCGAAGGCGCGATGGTCCACCACCCAGAATACAACTTCAACGACGAAGCCATCCCAACAGGATGCTCGCTTTGGGCCAACATCATCGAACAAGGTATGCCAGCACAGTAAGGTCCGAAAATGTTCAGAATTATCGCCTCAATCCTCGCCGCAGCAACGGCTCTGGCACACATAGGATTGGGAACATTCGACACGCTCAAACCCGTAATGGCAAACCCAGACCTCAGCCCAATGGTCACAGGCACAATCGCAGCGTGCTGGCACTTTCTTAGCCTGTTTCTCGCCGCCTCGGCCTATGTGTTCTGGGTCAAACGCCACCCAGCCACCAGCCTGTTTGCACTCCTCTGGATTGCCTTTGGCATCGTCTTTCTGATCGTTGGCGCAACCACATCTGGCATCCTGTCGCTCCCCCAATGGATCGCACTCATCCCAGCAGGCGTGCTGGCTTGCATGGCCCTAAACGCAGAAGCACAAGATATCTAATTACATCTTGGGCAGCCGTCGTTGCCAAAACGCCAAATGATCCCTGCTTGCGCAAAGAACTCCTAATTTATATCGTGCAAGATATAAATTAGGAGCGCTGCACATGTCAGAGACCCCAAAGACCCCCGATCAATTACTTTGTTTTGCACTCTACACAGCCAGCCATGCAATCAACCGCATCTATGTGCCGTTATTAACGGACCTTGGCTTAACCTATCCCCAATGGATGACGCTGATGTTTCTTTGGGAACAAGACGACCAAACCGTCGGCGACCTATCTGCAAAATTGCGCATGCAAACCAACACACTGACACCGCTGCTAAAACGGCTCGAAGCACTCGGCCACATCACCCGCACACGCAGCAAAATCGACGCACGTTCAATGCGCATTCAACTGACCCGATCAGGCACCGATTTACAAAAACACCAATCCGTTGTGACTCAGTGCATGATCGAAGCCACTGGCTTCGACGCACCCATGCTCGACAACTTGGTCAAAGTCCTCACAACCTTGCGCGACCAAGTCGCCAAAGCAGACTAACACGCAAGCCAACGCCAAATCTAACCGTCGGTTAGATCAGCCTCAAGGCTCCAAACGTACAGCACCCTGTGACGCATTCCCGACATGTGCTGCATAGACCCGCAACGCACGGCTAACCTTGCGTTTGCGTGGCTCTGCTGGGGCCCATGGGTTCTCGCGGGCTTCCATTGCAGCGCGGCGTGTCGCCAATTCTTCGTCCGTCAGCTTCACGTTCATGGAACGGTTCGGGATATCAATCTCGATGATGTCGCCCTCTTCGATCAACGCAATGTTGCCGCCTTCACCCGCTTCTGGGGAAACATGCCCAATGGACAAGCCAGAGGTGCCGCCAGAAAAACGCCCATCTGTAATCAACGCGCAGGCTTTGCCAAGCTTCATGGATTTCAGATAGGTCGTCGGGTACAGCATTTCCTGCATCCCTGGCCCACCGCGCGGCCCTTCATAGCGGATGACAACCACGTCCCCTTCCACCACTTCTTTGCCCAAAATGCGCTTACAGGCCTCATCTTGCGACTCGCACACGACAGCACGGCCATTAAACTTCAGAATGCTCTCATCTACGCCCGCCGTTTTCACAACACAGCCCTCTTGGCTGATGTTGCCGAACAGAACGGCCAAGCCACCCTCTTGCGAATGGGCATGCTCTGCATCGCGGATCACACCGT
>CAYWIR010000470.1:0-2273 GCA_964458375.1 uncultured Neptunicoccus sp. | reverse complement strand
GCCGCTGACCGCTCACGCTTATGACTTAACCGTTCCAACGGGCCAGATCGTCACGCTGGATGAACAGCTCGTCGTGCCGCCTGAGAATAAGATCCTGTATCTCGGGTTCACTGCTCCTTCGATTGGTGGGACGTATGCGGTGAGTTTTGATCGTGCGAGCGAGGATATGGATGTGCTTTGTTCCCGTGTGGGGATCAAAGAAGCGGGCAAGTTGATCGGGGAGGGGGTGCGCATTGATGAGGTGGTGATCCGCCTGATGGAACGGTTGATTCCTTATGGCGAAGTTAACCCCGACGTTGCGCAATATCTGAATGCCTATGACATCAGTGGGGGGACATGCGTGTGGATGTGATCCTAAAACAGAGCGTATTTGACGTGAATTTCACGCTAAATGAGGCTCTTACACCACAATTGTTGCAAAATATGGGGGGTTTACGCCTGTTCAAACTTATAAGGTATCGGCGCGTGCATAATTTTGCTACGAATCGCAGAAGTCGTAATCACGCGGCTGCGGTCGCTCTGCGTGATCGTTTCAGTTTAATATATTACTGTCACAGGAGGACATCATGTCCAACAAAATCAAAGTTGCTCTCGTCTTGGTTGCGGTTGCTGTTTCCGCTTGCGCTCAGCAAGAAGAGCCAGTGCAAATCGTTACGGTTGAGCCAGAGCCAACAAGCTCCAAGTACTAATCTCCAAGCTGGGCGAGGTTTCGGCCTCGCCCATGCTCTCCTTCCGCAGTCAGATCGGCGGAGGGTCACATGCTAAAGCATCGCGGATTTCCAAGCCGCCTTCCAGGATCTGAATTTCAATTTACCATCCGACGCCCCAACAAAAAGGGTGCTACGCCGCTTAAGGCGCGCGAACGCTATGCTGATCGCCGTTTTGCGGATCGCCGTGCGGATGAACATTTCATGTGGTGCCTCTGGACGCAATTTGGCGAAGAGCCGTTTGAGCGGGGCAATTTGGACGCGGGCCGTTTGAATTGGTTGCTGGGGCGTGAGGTGATTGAGGCCGAAAAGCCGTTTGATCCAACAAGCTATGAAGCATTGCTGCAAGTTAATCTTCCCAAAGCAATGGTAAGTTTTCCTGAAGTATTCGAAGAAGATTACGAGGGATCGGCATGAATATGCCTATTGAATCAGTGATCTGGCGCAATAATGCCGAAAGCGCCGTCCTCTTTTTCAAGAGGGTATGCAGGGTGAATCCGACAGGCTACCGTGATGGTACAGGGTGCCTGTCGAGCGGTTTCCCTGCGAGCAAAAAAAGAGGCATAAAATGCACAAGAGCACAGTTTTTACGGCGATTGCCGTGGTTTTCGGATTATCTGCGTGTAACAGCACGCTTGTGGATCAGCGCACAACCAATCGCGCCGCAACAGGTGCGGCCGTTGGCGCAGTTGGGTCCCTGCTGTTGGACGGCAATCCGATCAAAGGCGCTATTGTCGGTGGCGTTGTTGGTGCAGTTACCAGCAAAGACCGGCACGTTTGGGAGTAACCGATATCTAGCGGCAGCTCCTACATCTGCCGCCACGTCGGTATTCTCTTTCATTTCCCCTCTACTAAACCCCCTGCGCGTTAGCGTACGGGGGTTCTTTTCGTGCTTGCATGTCAGTGCGCACGAAAGCCCCGCTCATTCTGAAAATTCCCGCTCTATCAAAGGTGTAGCCTATGTTTAAGAAAATCCTGATCGCCAACCGTGGTGAAATTGCGTGTCGTGTTATGAAAACGGCAAAGAAGATGGGCATCCAAACGGTTGCGATTTATTCTGACGCTGACAAAGATGCGTTGCATGTAAAGATGGCGGATGAAGCGGTGCACATTGGACCGCCACCTGCGAACCAATCTTATATCGTGATCGACAAGGTGATGGACGCCATTCGCCAAACAGGTGCAGAAGCTGTGCACCCAGGGTACGGTTTTCTGAGTGAAAACAGACTGTTCGCTGAGGCGCTGGAAAAAGAAGGCGTGGCCTTTATTGGGCCACCAGCAGGCGCGATCGAAAGCATGGGCGACAAGATCACGTCCAAAAAGTTGGCGCAGGAGGCGGGTGTTTCCACGGTTCCTGGTTATATGGGGCTGATTGCGGACGCGGATGAAGCGGTCAAAATCTCTAACGAGGTTGGATATCCTGTAATGCTGAAGGCCTCTGCTGGCGGCGGCGGTAAAGGGATGAGGATCGCTTGGAACGATCAAGAGGCCCGTGAAGGGTTTCAATCGTCCAAGAACGAAGCGGCAAACAGTTTCGGGGATGATCGGATTTTCATCGAGAAATTC
>CAYWIR010000469.1:0-2275 GCA_964458375.1 uncultured Neptunicoccus sp. | reverse complement strand
GCAGGCATCCGCACAATCCTTGGCCAAATTCCCTATGAAGGCAAAGACACCGATGTTGTCACCGCCCCTGACGCAAAGATCACAGGCGGCCCGACGCTCATTACAGGTTAAACCTGCGGCGCAGAATACTTGCCACAAAGGGTCACAGCCACTATGTCCCTGTAACGTAACAAAAAGGCAGCAGCATTTGGCGCGCAAAGGATACCATCACGGCAACCTCAAAGAGGCTTTGATCAAGGCAACAATCGTCCTGATCGAAGACAATGGCCCCACTGGTTTCACCATGGCAGAAGCCGCCAAAGCCGCCAATGTCTCAGCCGCTGCCCCCTATCGCCATTTTTCTGGTCGCGAAGAAATCATTTCTGAAATCGCCCGCCAAGGGTTCGAAATCTTTGCCGACCTAATGGAATACGCCCACCGCAAGGGGCAACCTTCCGCCCTTGCGGCCTTTGAATCCACCGGCCGCGCCTATCTGGCCTTTGCCCGTAAATATCCTGGCCACTATATCGCGATGTTCGAAAGCGGTGTGAAAATCACTGCCAACCCAGACCTAACCGCCGTGGCCAACCGCGCCATGAACGTCCTGACCCAAGCAGCAGAAGATCTGTGCAAACAGCTTCCCGCGGACAAACGCCCCCCTGCGTCTATGATCAGCCAACACATCTGGGCCATGTCCCACGGCGTTGTTGAACTGTTTGCACGGGGCGAACCTGGCGCGCGCAGCCCGTTTTCCCCCGAAGACCTGCTTGAAAGCGGCATGGGCGTTTATTTGCGCGGTTTGGGCATCATCGAAAAATAGCGTTCTCTTCGCTCATTATTTCCTGAATACTCCCTGCTATGCTTAAGGAAACGCGCCTTCCAGCGCCCCTTTTCATAAAAATTTTTGAACCTTTCGATTTTAACCCCTTGTAAATCAGCTTTTCGAATGTAAATGTAAATCACATTAACATACAAACACACTGAAAGGACGACACATATGTCAACGCCCGCAACTTGGTTTTCCAACACTGAAGGTTGGCTCGATGATCGCGGCAAAGGCGCTTGGATCGCTGCAATGGTCCTTGGCTTTATCTTTGTCTGGCCCATCGGCCTCGCAATCCTGTTTTACATGATCTGGAGCAATCGTATGTCTGGTGCATTCTTCTGCAATCGCAACTCAACCCGCCGTGCCCGCCCCCCGCGTGGCTCTTCAGGCAACCTCGCATTTGATGCCTACCGCGATGACACGATCAAACGGCTAGAGGACGAACAGCACGCCTTCCAAGGCTTCCTGCAACGCTTGCGCGAAGCTAAGGACAAGACAGAGTTCGACGAATTCATGGACGAACGTGCCCGCGAAGTCAGCGACCTGTCAGACGAAGACGACGCTGAAAAACCGACCAAAAAGGCCTAATCGGCCCAGAAACCAAGGCCACTTCCCTTGCCCCCTCAGCGTTTCCCCGACGCGGGCTGGCCTTGCCGCGCTGCTCTTGCAAAAGAGCAGCGCATCTTTAGATAGAAGACCATGCAAACATCTCACCTTCCTGACCCAACACTTGATGCACAGTTTTACGCTGGCGTGCCGATCAAACGCATCTTTGCGTGGTGTATCGACGTTGTGCTTGTCACAATCCTCTGCTTTGGGCTCGTGATCATTACCCTCGGGCTTGGGGCCTTCATCTTCCCGCTTCTGGCATTTGGCGCCAATCTCGCCTACCGCATCTACGGCCTGAACACATGGTCCGCCACACTCGGTATGCGCATGGTCGGCATTGAAATCCGCAACATGCAAGGCGACCGCCTCGACCTCAAAGAAGCCACGCTCCACACCCTCTTGTTCGTGTTCATCTTCATCACAGGGCTTGGCGTTTTCGCCAACGCCCTTTCCGTGCTGGTATCAGATCGCGGCCAAGGCCTTCACGACATGATCCTTGGCACTGCCGCGATCAACCGCCCCGCCGATTAATGCACCACCTAGAATAGCGACTTGCCAAGCCGCTGATCCCCACGCTAGGCTTCTATAAGACGAAGAACCAAGGACGAATATGCGCCACACGCTCCCATTGGCTCCGCAGTTTTACGTGACTGCGCCCCAACCCTGCCCCTACCTTGAGGGACGGGTGGAGCGTAAGCTGTTCACAGCCCTGCAAGGGGACCATGCGTCCGTGCTTAACGATGCTCTGTCGCGCCAAGGCTTCCGTCGCTCGCAAAACGTGCTCTACCGCCCGTCCTGCGCAGAATGTAACGCCTGCCTTTCGGCCCGCATCCGCGTGGACGATTTTGCACCGCGCAAATC
>CAYWIR010000468.1:0-2283 GCA_964458375.1 uncultured Neptunicoccus sp. | reverse complement strand
CCATCCAAAATGATCAACAGAACTTTGCGTTTCACAGCGAACTCCCTACATGCCACCCGTGGCAAAAATGATGTACATCGTGGGCAAAATTGTTCCCACGGTTGCCGCCAAGGCAAACCCCAGCAGCGGTCCATATTCGTCGATAAACCCGCTGGTGAACGCCCAGCCCATGACCAAAGCCGCGATGATAATTCCGATGGTCACCAACTCGGTGCTGGCATGTTCAACCAACCGCTCCATCAGTTCCCAGCACTTTCCATTTTGCGGTTCGCAATCACTTCTTCCAACCAGCCGAGCTTCATTTCTGGCACAGAAGACAGCAACAGATCGGTATAGTCATCGAACGGAGGCGACAGCACTTCGGACTTCGGCCCATATCGCACCACTTCGCCCTGATACATCACCGCAATACTGTCCGCGATGGCCCGCACCGTGGCCAAGTCGTGGGTGATAAACAAATACGCCACGCCTTCCCGTTTCTGTAGATCGAGAAGCAGCTTCAAAATCCCGTCTGCCACCAACGGATCAAGCGCCGAAGTCACCTCATCACAGATAATCAGCTTCGGTTTCGCCGCCAGAGCACGCGCAATACACACCCGCTGTTTCTGCCCACCCGACAACTCGGCAGGATAACGGTCAATAAACCCATCCCCCATCTCAATCTCGTCGAGCAATTCTTTGATGCGCTTCTTCTTTTCCGCGCCCCGCATCCCGAAATAGAACTCCAAGGGTCGCCCGATGATCGTTCCAACCGTCTGGCGTGGGTTCATCGCCACATCCGCCATTTGGTAAATCATCTGCAACTCACGCAGATCTTCTTTGCTGCGGTTCGCCAGATCAGGGGACAATGTGCGCCCCGCGAAATCAACCTGCCCTGCTTTGGGTGGTAATAACCCTGTAATAACCCGCGCCAGTGTCGATTTACCCGACCCACTTTCGCCCACAACCGCCAGCGTTTGGCCGGGATGCAGCTCCACGTTGATATCACTCAGAACATCCGACGTGGTGCCCGAATACCGCGCCGTTACGCCGTTCACAGTCAGCACAGGGTCAGGCGTTGCCACCTTTTCCTCGTGTTCAATGGACCGCACTGACACCAACGCCTTGGTGTACTCTTCTTGCGGGGTGTTTATGATCTGATCAACAGGCCCGTATTCCACGGTTTCACCCATTTTCAGCACCATAATGTCGTCAGACACCTGCGCCACCACAGCCAAATCATGCGTGATATAGATCGCCGCAACGCCCGTGTCCCGAATGGCCGCCTTAATCGCCATCAGCACATCAATCTGCGTGGTTACATCCAGCGCCGTGGTCGGCTCATCAAACACCACCAAATCGGGTTCGGGACACAAAGCCAGCGCGGTCATACACCGCTGCAATTGCCCCCCAGACACCTGATGCGGATACCGCGACCCGATGTTCTCTGGATCTGGCAATCCCAGCTTGTCGAACAACTCCACGGCCCGCGCTTCGGCGGCCTTGCGGCTAAACTTGCCCTGACTGACCGCCGCTTCTGTCACTTGCTCCATGATCCGCTTCGCAGGATTAAACGATGCCGCAGCGGATTGGGACACATAGGTCACATCGGCCCCACGCAATTTGCGCAGATCGCCAATGCCATGTTTAAGGATATCAACGCCGTTGACCCAAACTTCGCCACCCGTGATCTTCACACCGCCGCGCCCATAGGCCATGGCAGACAATCCAATCGTGGATTTCCCAGCGCCAGATTCCCCAATCAGACCCAGCACCTTGCCTTTGTCCAAATCAAACGAAACCCCATGCACAATCTCAATGTCATGCGGCTTTGCATTGGGTGGATAGACCGTCGCGCCAATCTTCAGATCACGGACTTTCAACATAAGATCGCTCATCCCCGCCCCCCTTTCAAACTGGTGGTTCGGTTCAAAACCCAATCTGCCACAAGGTTCACAGAAATCGCCAATGTCGCAATCGCAATGGCTGGCATCAAGGCCGCTGGAACCGCATACACAATCCCCTGCCCGTTCTCACGCGCAATGCCACCCCAATCGGCTGCAGGCGGTTGAACCCCTAAGCCAAGGAAAGACAGCGTGGACACAAACAACACCATAAAGATGAACCGCAGCCCCATCTCTGCCACCAATGGCGACAGCGCATTCGGCAAGATTTCACGAAAGATAATCCACGCCCGCCCTTCACCACGCAATTTCGCAGCCTCAACGTAGTCCATAACGTTGATATCAAGCGCCACCGCACGGCTCAGACGAAACACCCGCGTACTGTCGAGCAAGCCCATCA
>CAYWIR010000467.1:0-2284 GCA_964458375.1 uncultured Neptunicoccus sp. | reverse complement strand
GTTTACGTCACCTGATATCCTTGTGCTCGGAGACAGCCAGATTCCGTTTGGGTCAGGTCAGAGCTTTTTAGATTTCTTCGAAAAAATCGTAGACAATTGCGGGTTCAAGCCCAAGATTTCGGACAGGCTTGGTCGGCAGTCTGTGGCGGTGATCGGCGTGCGCTCCACATCTCTGGGAACGTGGAGTAAACGATCAAAGTCAGGCAAACGCCCTATCTGCCATGTAGACCCAAAGTGGAAAGTAAACGCAGGCACGTTTGGAACGGTTAACCGCAGCAACAACATTTACGCACAGATTGGCCAAGGACGGAATTATCAGTTTTGTAAGCCTAACAAATCTGCGTTTGAGGCGATGTTTCGACCTGATTATTATGACCCTAAGCTGTTGTTCCTGACGTTTCTGGGCAATTCTTCGGGCACTTGGGCCAACGACAAGAACGCGGCGCTTAAGGATGTAATAAACGCAATCGCGCATATTCCACCGCACATTCCTTGCGTGTTTATGACAAGCGCACCACCCTATAAAAAACGCGTGGTAGAGAAACGCCGCAAAGCTCAGGACAACCTTAAATGGGCTTTTGCAGAAACGGGCAATCGTTGCTCTTTCGTTGAAGGGTTTACCCCGACGACAATTAAGGCCAACCAAGGGGTTCGCAAACATTTCCGTCAGCGTAAGTCTGGCAAAGTCAAAGATCCGTTCCACCCGAACAAACGCGCCGCCACCGTTTTTTTCCGCTTACAGCACGCAGCAATCTGCAAAGCCGTAGCGCAACAATTAAATCCACGGCTTTTGTCCAAAACCAACGCACGGTAACCTTAAAGAGCGAATCTTCGCATGAAAGGGTCTTCTATGTCGTTCAACACAGCCTTGATTACAGGGGGTAACGGAAACCTTGGCCGCTTGGTCGCCGCCCGTCTAGAAGCTCTCGGAACGAAAGTGGTTAGCTTTGACTTACCTGGCACAGCGTCCGAAGATACGGAAAATCGCCATGCCGTTGTGTTAGGGGATATGCGCGATCACGCATTGCTGCGTAAGGTCTTTGAAGATCATAAACCAGACGCAGTTTTTCATTTAGCATCCATGCTGTCTGGAAGTAGCGAAGCAGACCCCGTTGCCGCGTGGGAGGTAAATGCAACCGCATCCGTCGCCCTGATGCGCCTTGCCTTGGAATTTGAAACAGGCCCGTTCTTTTTCGCATCGACCGTCGCAACTTACGGTCCTGATCTGCCTGATCCCTTGCCCGAAGATGCCCCGCAATGGCCCGAAAACATCTATGGCGCGACCAAAGTTGCCGTTGAGCGTATGGGGGTTTACCTCAAGAAAAAGCAGGGTTTAGATTTCCGTTGCCTGCGCTTTCCTTTCGTCCTTTCGCCTTATGCGCCTGCGGCTGCGCTCACGGCATTTGCATCCAACGCCTTTAAGGCCGCTGCCGCAAACGAACCTTTCGCGTTTCCAATTGAACCAGATACGGCCATGTCGGCGCTGTTTCTTGATGATGTGACCCGCAGTATCGTAGAAATTGCCCAAGCGGACCCAGATCGATTTCAGCAACCTGTTTACAATCTTCACGGATACACAGTGAGCGCGCAGGACATTGTCGAAAAATTACGCCAGCGATATCAAACTTTTGACTGTTCCTTTGATCCAGATGAAGCAATGGTCAAGTTGATTGGCAGCTGGCCATCATCCTTGGAATGTGACGGCGCTGCGCGGGATTGGGATTGGCAAGTAGATTTCGATTTTGACAAAACCGCGGAGGCCATGTTCAAACTTTTTGAACCGACCTAAATCTTTAAATCCGTCGCATCGTAGTCATAGATCGACTGAAATGGCAGCATCGCCAATCGGGTTGGTAGGTGCCGCGCCACCGCCATTTTTGCTTTCGGAACCAAGCCGCTAAAAACCCCAGTTTGATGAAACAGGGCTGCGTTCTTGCGGGCTTTATCCTGTAACATGGTCGTGCGCGGTTTGCGCAATTCTTCATACCTGCGAAGTCCGGTCATCACATCGGTCGATGTTCTCAAACTAGCTGCTAAAACAAAGGCGTCTTCTATGGCCATTGCCGCGCCCTGTGCCAAAAACGGCAGGGTTGGGTGACACGCATCCCCAAGCAGGCACACTGTCCCATCAGACCATCGCGTTAAGGCGGGTTTGTCATAAAGCGCCCAAATATTGGCCTCACTCGCTGCGCTTAGCAGTCTTTCCACAGTGTCATGCCATCCAGAAAAGCCTGTCTGCAGAGTCGCGACATCACCGAGGGTGGTCCAATGCGCGTCAGACCAG
>CAYWIR010000466.1:0-2311 GCA_964458375.1 uncultured Neptunicoccus sp. | reverse complement strand
ATAAATCCAGGTTTCAAGAACTCAGACGGTTGAACCGATGCAAACCCCAGCGATATCCACCGTGTCGCACCCTTGCCAAAGTCCGTGCCGATGAACGGCAATGCAATAATCGCCAACAGGCAACAGACAAAGCCAAAAACGCCCAGTCGTCGCACCATTTTGGGCGACAACATAGACACCAAAATCATTGTAATCAGAGCAATTGAGCCAAAGAACAGCTGCTTATAAACATAGTAGAACTGCGTCAGGCCATTGCGCTCTGCCAAAGGAACCGACGCTGCAAGGCCCAGCAAAATACCAACCAAGAATAGCATAAGGATCGCAGACAAAGCCCATTTGTCTACGGTGCGCCACCATTTTGGAAGGACTGGTTCACCAGGCTTTGATGCCACGGTGCCAAAAACCATCTCCGTCATGCGAAATGCCTGCCCTTAAAAACCTGCTACTCTTGTTTACACCCGTCGCCTCATTATTCGGACGATCGTGGATTACCAGCCAGCATAAACACACCGATTCGAAAATGCTAGTGGTGATTCGGTTCTGCATTACAAATGCCCGCGTCATAGATGCCTTCAAATGCCTTGACTCAACGGGAATAAACACCGCAAAGTTGTGAAAATATACTTACTATATTCGGAGTTTCATTTTGCGTTTACTTGCATTCACGCTTCTACTGCTCGGGTGCAGTGTCGCACCAAGCGCCGACATCTCTGAACAATACAAAGCCGAAACCCGAAAGCTGGGTTTGAACCCTGTTTACCCGCCCCGCGAAGAGTTTCAGATTGGCGATGTTTACATCTGGGCACGCCGCAAAGGTGATCTTGATCGCGAAGTCGCAGCCTATATGGGCAGCGAAAAACGCTTTATCGACGCGGCGGATCGCTTCATGGCAAACCGTTTGGTGTTTCAAAAGACCAACGGCCAAGGAAGCGGGGGGCAGCAAGCTGACTTGTTCGGAACAAAACTGACCCGCCGCAGCCAAAATTCAATCGACACATTGCCCATCGCCGCCTTCCCTTCTGTTTCGGGGGATTCAGGCTTTGATGGCGGCGGCGGCTTGGTCAAACTGTTGCAAGCCATCGGAATCGCAGGCGGCGCCCGCACCGAAGTCACGCTCGATTTTAACGATGTGCGCACCTATTGGGTCCCCAAGATCGAAGCTGTGAAAGCCACGGGATCAAACCCTGTCTTCGCGTTGGCAGATATCTATCGCAAAAACCCCGCTGGCTACCTGCGCCAAATTCTTGAACAGAATTACAACGTCAATAAAATCTATGTTGCGGGTAAATCCATGTGCGAAGCCGATCTTGAATTTGGCGTCTCCGTGGTCAGCCGCGTCTATCTCACACGATCCATTTCCTACACCTACCGCAACAGCCGCATTGTCAGCGCGGGCATCAGCCGCGCAACGTCAGGATCGGTTGCAAGCGCCCCAACCGCGCCCGCCGTGAATGTAAATGTGAATGCCACAGGGGATTTGGCATCAAACGACCAACAACTGACAGCTCTGAAACAACAAATTGACGCCCTGTCGCAATCCCAAGGCAGCGGCAACAGCGTATCTTTTCAGGCGTGGGATGCCCGTGGCATTACTTTTCAACGGACCTATGATCGCCCTGTGTCAATCGGTTGGGACGGGTTCGATTTCATCGACCCACAGATTGATCGCCTGATCTGCCCCCAGAATTTTCAGTAGATCATTCCGCTGAATAAGGTTCCAGAACATACCCATCGGGCCGCACGACAACGGCCTCAACACCATGATCTGCAAGCCAATCCTGCGCGCCAACGATAACGGGAATATCCGCATCCATGTCGCGCGCGGCCAGCACATAAAACCCTCGTCGCGCAACATCATCGGCCAACACACCGTCTACGCGGGGCTGCGGTGCGAGCGCTCCACCCACTCCCACACGGTTGCCAAGGCCTTCGCCCAATTCAGGCCAAATGCTCTGCATCTTGCCCTTCGGGGCTTCACCCGCTGCTGTTTGGTTGATCAACTTGCCAAGACTAACAGTCAGTTCGATAAACTGGCGAATATGCGGCTCCCGCTCGCTCTCGTATGTGTCCAGAACATCTTCGCCGCCCTGCAAAAGCTGCGCCAGTTTCCAGTTCAGGTTTGCCACATCACGAATGCCCGCACACATGCCCTGCCCCATGAAAGGAGGCATCTGATGCGCCGCATCACCGACCAAAAACACACGCCCTTCACGCCAGCTCTCGGCGACACAGGATCGGAACGTATAAACCGCTGAACGCTCCAACACGGCATCCTCTGGTGTGATCCAGCGCGACAACCTTTGCCAAATCT
>CAYWIR010000465.1:0-2324 GCA_964458375.1 uncultured Neptunicoccus sp. | reverse complement strand
CGCAAAGCGATGCCTTTGGGCAAAAAGCTCAGCTTGAAAACCATGGACAAGGTCGGTCAACAGCATCGTGCGCTTGTCCTTTCACAGCTTGAAGAATAAGAAGTGCTCACCTTGCAAAGTCATGGTTTCCAAAAGGTTAATTTCGCTCATGTCTGATCACACACCTACACGCCCCGTCGTCACCCGTTTCGCACCTTCGCCAACGGGTTTTTTGCATATTGGGGGCGCTCGCACTGCGCTTTTCAATTGGCTTTATGCACGCAACCAAGGCGGTACGTTTTTGCTGCGCATTGAAGACACAGATCGTGAACGCTCCACTCCCGAGGCAACTGCCGCGATTTATGACGGGTTAAAGTGGCTCGGCCTCAATTGGGACGGCGATGCAATCAGCCAGTTTGAACGCCGTGATCGCCACGCTGAAGTGGCACATGCGATGCTGGAAAATGGCTCTGCTTACAAATGCTATTCCACACCAGAAGAAATTGAAGCCTTCCGTGAAACCGCCCGTGCTGAGGGCCGCGCAACGCTGTTTCAAAGCCCTTGGCGAGATGTTGATCCGTCAGAGGCACCAGATGCGCCCTACGTGGTGCGCCTCAAAGCCCCGCGCGAAGGTGAAGTCCGCATCAAAGACAAGGTGCAAAAGGATGTGAAATGGAAGGCTGAAACGCTGGATGACATGGTTTTGCTGCGATCTGACGGAACCCCAACTTATATGCTGGCCGTGGTTGTCGACGACCATGACATGGGCGTAACGCATATTATTCGCGGGGATGATCATTTGATCAACGCAGGACGGCAAAGCCTGATTTATCGCGCAATGGGCTGGGACATTCCCGTATTCGCGCATATCCCGCTGATCCATGGCGACGATGGTAAAAAACTGTCCAAACGCCACGGCGCGCTAGGGGCCGAAGCATACCGCGAAATGGGATATACTCCTGCAACCATGTTGAACTATTTAACGCGACTTGGCTGGAGCCACGGCAATGACGAATTGTTCAGCACCCAACAGGCCATTGAGTGGTTCGACTTTAAAGGCTTGGGCAAATCCCCGTCCCGTTTGGACCTTAAAAAGTTGGATTCTGTCGCAAGTTATCAAATCACTCATGCTGAAGATGCAGTTTTGATGGCTGATATTGAGGTCTATTTAGCCGCCACAGGACAGGATGCTTTGTCCTCTGAAGATCACGAAAAATTACGCAGCGTTTTACCGTTGGTAAAGGACCGATCAAAGAAATTGGGTGATGTGCTTGAAAAGGCTTACTTTGTGCTTGGCGAACGCCCTTTTGAGCCAAATGAGGCAGCCGAAAAACTTCTCGATTCAGTATCCCGTGGTATACTGAAAGCATTGACCGCTGCATTGCAGCATGCTACTTGGAGCCTCGAAGGATTAGAGGCGTGTTTGCAAGACTTTGCAGCCGCAAATGACCTAAAGCTCGGCAAAATTGCACAGCCTTTGCGGGCCGCACTTACTGGGCGCACAGTATCTCCGTCAGTTTTTGACATGATGGCAGAACTGGGCAGAGAGGAAACCCTCGGCCGTCTGCAGGATGCCACTATGGGCGTCTAGTATAAAGCAAGAAATACACGCGCTTGGGTCCCGGATCCTTGCGAATACAAGAAAGAGATCACATGACAGACACTCCAAAAACCGCAAAACTCAGCTTTGGCGACAAAGAGTTGGAATTGCCAATGTATTCCCCAAGCGTGGGGCCAGACGTGATCGACATCCGTAAATTGTACGGCGAAGCCAAGGTGTTCACGTACGACCCGGGTTTCACATCGACAGCAGCATGTGACAGCACAATTACGTTTATTGACGGCTTCAAAGGTGAGTTGCTGCACCGTGGCTATCCAATCGATCAGCTGGCAGGCAAATCTCACTACCTCGAAGTGTGCTATTTGCTGCTTTATGGTGAACTGCCAAGCGCGGAAGATCTGGAAGATTTTGAATACCGTGTGACAAACCACACTATGCTGCACGAGCAAATGATGAACTTTTTCCGTGGGTTCCGCCGCGATGCTCATCCAATGGCTATTATGACAGGCGTTGTTGGGGCCATGTCTGCGTTTTACCATGACAGTACGGATATCAGCGACCCATGGCAGCGCGAAGTGGCGTCCATTCGTCTGATTGCGAAAATGCCAACGATTGCGGCTTATGCCTATAAATATCACGTCGGCCAGCCATTTGTGTATCCGCGCAATGATCTGGACTATGCTTCAAATTTCTTGCGCATGTGTTTCGCGGTCCCTGCCGAAGATTACGAAGTAAACCCGATTTTGTCCCGTGCAATGGATCGTATTTTCACGCTGCATGCGGA
>CAYWIR010000464.1:0-2329 GCA_964458375.1 uncultured Neptunicoccus sp. | reverse complement strand
AACTTTTCCACAGGGGGTGCCATGTGGGGCAAATCGGAATTGCTGTCAGACACATCATCAATGTCAAAAAATCGCGCACCAGGAATGTGGTTTGCCGCGAACTCTGCCTTTGGATCGCGATCCTGTGTTGGCAAGTACCAAGACGCGTCCAGAATGCGCAAATCAGGCGCATCCAGCTCTGCCGCGAGCCAATCGGTAGAAACAAGAGTTGTGGGAGCGTTGCTGGACATACGAACCGCCTTAGTGCTGTTACTTCGCATTATCCCCGCATCACTTTGGATTCAAGGGGCTGCAAAACAAGAAACGCGTGCCAGCTTTCACTGACACGCGCGTTTTGTGCACCAAAACTATCAACGAAGGACGTTACCCTTTGTTCATCATGCTTTTGACAGCGCCAACAACAGCCAGAACAACCGCACCACCAACACCGCCACCTGCGATGTCGCCTGCGATACCTTCAAGGTTGCCACCGGCAACAGCAGAAATGATCTGCCCGCCCAAGCCACCGCCAACAACGCCGGCAATCGTGTTACCAAGCAGGCCAAGGTTCATGTTTTTAAGAACGGCACCCGCAGCGTTACCACCAACAGCACCAGAGACGAGTTGAATTAGAATTCCAGAAAGATCCATGTTTTTCCCTTTTTATGTCACACGCATTTTGCTTGCGTTGACTCATACTTGGAGAATGAAGTTGTAATTTCAAGAATGTGAGATGGATTTTCTTGAACAAAACTTATTTGGGAAATTTTCCCCAAATTGAACAAAATTCACAAAATGATCCCAATACTTAAGGAGTCCTTTGAATGAATGGGACGGAATAAAGGAAATTAGCTGGTACTTTGGCCGCAAAGGAGAACCCCATGATTGCCAAGATCTTCACCGACCACCCAGCTTCTGTTGACGAAACCTATTTCGAGCATCTGATCTTTGCCAGCAAATTTGCCGCCACGCTCATGTTTGCAGCCAGTGCCGCACTGATCCACGCGATCGTTCCTTGCTTGTGCGAAAAAACCGCCAGCAAAGCTGTGGCTCGGCTCTATTCTAAAACACACAATCGGGGCGCGTAACTGGCTCAGCCGTGATCCCGCATCAGGCGGCTTTTCTGCTTGGCCCAATCCCGTTTTTTGTCGGTATCGCGCTTGTCTGCTTGGTTCTTACCCTTCGCAAGGCCAACCAACAGCTTTGCTTTGCCCTTGTCGTTAAAATACAGCTTCAGCGGAACAAGGGTCATTCCCTTACGTCCTACGCCCTGCCACATCCGCGCGATTTCCCGTTTGGACGCCAGCAGTTTTCTGCGGCGGCGTTCTTCGTGGTTAAAGGACTTGGCCTGAGCATAGGGCTGGATCGCACCGTTTATCAGCCAAAGCTCCCCATCCTCTACCGCAACATAGCTTTCGGCAATATTGGCCGCGCCTTCGCGCAACGATTTCACCTCTGACCCCAATAGGATCATGCCGCATTCCACTGTATCCTCGATGGCATAATCGTACCGCGCCCGTCGATTTTCAGCGACAAGCTTGTTGTTTGGGTCAGCCTTTTTCTTTTTCGCAGCCATTAGCTTTCAATTCTCACACCATGGAAATGGTGCATCTCTTTTTCGCTGGGCGGTTCCCACATGGATTCAATGCCGTCGAACATCTCCCGTGTGACCTCGAACTGAAACGTTTCAGCCTGTTCGGCGTTGCGTTTCAAAACCCGCTGCCAGCGAATTTCTTTTGGAACGTCTACATAATGGAGCTGGGTCGAAAATCCATGCTCCTGCGCCCAATTCGTGAAAATTCCACGTTCATGGCTGTTGGTAAAGCCACAGTCAAAGATACACGCGCGGCCCAAGGGCACAATTTGCTCCGCCATGGTGCGCATCTGCAAACAGTTTCTCTGCACCCGATCGTAAAACCATTCGAACCGCAGTTCATTTGGCTTGTCTTGATTGTGCAGCGTTTGCATCCATTCATCGATGGCAAAGCGCACGGCATGCAGTTCCCGTGCCAGCTGGAACGAATAGGTGGATTTACCTGCGCCAGTGCACCCACACACAAGGTGTATGTCGTATGTGGGTGTCATGGCTTTAGTTGATCAGTCCAGCATGGCGCATTCCTGCATCCATCTTGGCTTTTGTCTCATCCGTAAGGGGTGTCAGCGGCAGGCGTACATCTTCTGCACATTTGCCCAACTGGCTTGCACCATATTTTGCACCAATCAGACCAGGCTCTGTGAACACAGCCCCATGCAGTGGCATTAGCTTATCTTGGATCTTCAACGCAGTCGCATAATCCCCAGCCAGCGTTGCTTCTTGCAATTGTGCACACAGCTTTGGGGCGACGTTTGC
>CAYWIR010000463.1:0-2332 GCA_964458375.1 uncultured Neptunicoccus sp. | reverse complement strand
CCATATCCGCTTTGGCCGTATGCAGCGCCGCCAAGAAGAAGAACGGCATCGCCTGCTGATTGATGAGTTGGAAAGCGTGACGGGGCAAAACCTGTCAGACACGTTTAAACAACGGTATCTGCACGGCGCTGGAGAGTTGGAGTTGGTGCGCTCTGGGCTCGAAGATACAATGCGTGGGGCTTATCAGGACATGCGCAAGGTCTGGCACGAGCGGGCCGATGTGAAAGATTTGCGCACGGCGGCCTTTTTGGTTTCCATTGGCAAAGTAGCGGACAGCTATCGCGCCAAGGGTCTGTAAAAATTCATGATTTTCTTGATGAGGGCGGTGCTGCGGCAGCGCCCTTTTTCTTTTTCGCGCTCAATAGTTTAAAATTGTCCCTAAATTTTGCGACTTTGTCTGAAGGCCATTAACCAAATTTAACACCCGTCCATTCAAACTCGACGCAAATCATCATCGTATTTTTGCAAAAGTGGAGACGAAAATGGGCGTTACTGTCATGATCATTATGGGGCTGTTGTCTATGCTGGCATTTTCAACGCTGGATTTGGATCTGGAGCAATTGCAAGAGCTGCGCGATCGTGCGCTGGCGGCGGGTGATGATGACGAGGAAGAATTTGTCGACACAAGTGAGCTTGGTTGGCTGGATGTACCAGAAGATCTTCAGAGCACTTCATTCGAGGGCATTGAAAGGATTTTGTCGCAGACGACAGAGGATGATGGGGCAAGTTCGACCGAGACAGGGCAAGAGACCGCGTTTGGTGAGGATACGGAGGATACTGACGGGACCGAGCAAATGGTCTTTGGCGCGGAGCATGGCATAGACCAAGATTTGTGGCCAAGGGCAGATCAAAGCACCGCTGACGAAGCGGATACGGACATTCAGGTGACCCAAGAAAATGATGCGGAAGACACCCCACAGCGGCTTGCGGATTTTAATGCAGAAGAGGACGCGCTGGAACTGCCCTATGTTCCCAAGAAAGATGCGTCGGGTTCCGATATCGTCCCAGATGTGTCGGTGACCCATTATGCAGGCTACACGAATATTAATGTGGACGATGCGGTGCATAGCTTTGGGCATTTGGAGGGGAGTAATTTCCAAGCCCTAAAGCCAGAGGATATTTTGCTGCGTGTTGCCTAACCCTCTATAGCGTTTCCGTTTTTGTTTGATTCATCGAATAACGCAAATCCCGTTGTGGCTTTGGCCACAGCAGTGAATTGCGTTTCAACATAAACTCGAAACGCTTTAGGCGTTTTCTGGGCCGAGCGAGCGTTCCATAATCATCACCTCGATGGCCTGTGCCAGCTCTTTGTTCTGTGAAGGATGCGTCGCACCGCCTACGCCAAGCCGCCGCCCCACACGCCAATAAAGACCGGGGGCCCAAGCCTTTGGTTCAGGCTCATGCAGGCGGACCAAAAATCCATTAGAAGGCTTGAACGCAAAGACGCCGCGATCCACCTCGGCCATATTGTAAAGCGGACATACCAACGTGTCCTGCCCGTCAAATAGCCCTTCTTTCGTTAGGTACAGTCCTTGTTTTGTGACACGCAGGTTCCACTGTGCCTGCCAGATGAACAAGGCACCGATCAAAGGGACAAGGGCCTTTAACAGCAGGTTGTTTGGCGGATTCGTAAAGGTGACCCAAATCAAAAGGCACCCCAAAACGCCAAGCGATATGGCCCCAAACCAGCGACGCCCCAAGGAAGGTTCTATTTTTAAAATGACATTATCCATTCCGCCTTTGGTGCCACAAGGCGGGGTGGGTTGCCAGTGCCATTTACGGGTGTGGGTGATCTGATCACCCAACCGCCGGTTTTAGATCTACTTCCCTTGAGGGATGACCTCGTACCCTGCCTCTTCGGGTTCATCATCTGTCATTTCAGGTGGAAATCCAGGCGCCAAGATATCGAGGCCCGTAGCCTCTTCAAGGCGTTTTATGATGTTCGGGCTGAGTTCGCGATCCCCAAAGCGCGCAATGCCATCGTCAAAAATCTCGCAGATAAGTGGCGAGATTTCGAGTGGCACATTGTTGCGCTCTGCAATTTCTTGGAACAAGCCAACATCTTTTTTCACGAGATCCATTGTGAAAGAAATATCGCGTGATCCATTCAGAATAACCTGACTCTCCGTTACGTGGCTGAACGAATTACCAGAAGAAATTTTGATCGCCTCGTAGGCTGTGTTGAGGTCCATTCCCGCCGCCTTGGCGGTGACCAATGCCTCTGCATTGGCGACCAAATGAACCGTGGCCAGATAGTTCGTCAGCACCTTCAACATAGATGCAGAGCCAAGCGGCCCTGTGTGTAAAATGCGCCGCCCCATCGTTTTAAGAA
>CAYWIR010000462.1:0-2333 GCA_964458375.1 uncultured Neptunicoccus sp. | reverse complement strand
CGCCCCACCCGCGTGGGCAGCTTCAGCAGGTTTGCGCACGTCTGTAATGTTCGGCGTGAGCTTCACAATCACAGGCATCCGCGTGTTTTGCTTGCACCACCGCGTCACCATTTCAATGTATTCTGGCACCTGCCCCACGGCCGATCCCATGCCTCGCTCGGACATACCATGCGGACAGCCAAAGTTCAGTTCCACACCATCCGCACCCGTTTCTTCAACGACTGGCAGGATCGCTTTCCACGCATCTTCCACACATGGCACCATCAAGGACACGACAACCGCACGATCAGGATAATCCCGCTTCACGGCCTTAATCTCTTGCAGGTTTTGTTGCAGCGGACGGTCGGTGATCAGCTCAATATTGTTCAGCCCCAGCAACCGCCGATCAGCCCCAAAAATCGCGCCATACCGTGGGCCGTTCACATTGACCACAGGCGGCCCGTCTTCACCAAGCGTTTTCCAAACAACGCCGCCCCAACCCGCTTCAAACGCGCGGCGCACATTGTATTCCTTGTCCGTTGGCGGCGCGCTGGCCAGCCAAAACGGGTTCGGAGATTTAATGCCTACAAATTCGCTTCTCAGATCAGCCATTTTTATGCTCCCTCACCCATTAGTGTTGCATGAATATCCATCGCCGCATCACGGCCTTCAGCCACGGCGGTAACAGTCAAATCGTCTCCGCCCAGCGCGCAATCTCCGCCGGCCCAAACCCCGTCCATCGAGGTTTTGCCATCCACAGAAACCACAATCTTACCGCGGTCCAAGTCCAGCCCTGCATCTGTGGTCAACGTCTGCCCAATGGCTTTGAACACTTGGTCAGCTTCGATCACAAACGTCTCTCCTGTGGGCTTCAAGTCCCCACCAGAACTGTCCGTTCGCTCAAATTCCACACCCGTTGCCGATCCATTGCCATGGACTTTTACAGGTTGCGCATTGAACACGATCCGCACGCCTTTACTCGTTGCCAAATCCTGCTCAAACTCCGAAGCACCCATCGCGGCTTTGTCACGACGATAGGCTACAGTGACATCCTGCGCGCCCAACAGCTTCGATTGCACAGCCGCATCAATTGCGGTCATCCCGCCACCAATCACAACCACGCGCCGCCCAACAGGCAAAGCCGCCAAGTCATCCGCTTGCCGCAGCTCTGAAATGAAATCCACCGCATCGCGCACGCCGTCTTTGTCCTCACCTTCGGCCCGCAGGGCATTCACACCGCCCAGACCAACGCCAAGGAACACCGCGTCATGATCGCTCTTTAAGCTATCCAAGGAAATTTGATCGCCCAGCGCCTGACCATAGCGCATTTCAATGCCACCGATTTGCAACAGCCAATCCACTTCGGCCTGCGCAAACCCATCCACGGATTTATAGGCCGCGATCCCAAATTCGTTCAGACCTCCGCCCTTGGGACGTGCATCATACATAACCACCGAATGCCCATTCATCGCCAAACGGTGCGCTGCGGCCAGCCCAGCTGGACCAGCTCCAACCACGGCCACAGATTTCCCAGTGTCAGCCGCCCGTGCAAACGGATGCACCCCTGCACTCATCACTTGGTCCGTGGCATAACGTTGCAATTGCCCGATGATCACGGGCTTGCCCTCGGCCACTTCACGCACACACACCTCTTCGCACAGCGTTTCGGTGGGGCACACTCGTGCGCACATGCCACCCAGAATATTCTGATCAAAAATCGTCTTCGCCGCAGCCTCTGCCGTTCCAGTTGCGATTTGGCGAATAAACAATGGAATGTCGATTGATGTCGGACAGGCCGTCATGCACGGCGCATCATGGCAGAAATAGCACCGATCCGCCGCAACCAACGCCTCGTGATCATCAAGGGGCGGATGCAAATCCGCAAAGTTATCTGCCAAAGCCTCGGGGTCCAAACGCCCCGCAACCACACCATCCGTAAACGTCGAATTTGCCATGCCTAGTTCCTATGCAACATCGGTAGGCCTTCACGATTGCACAGGTTTATTTATTTATCAAATGGTAAATTTTTACAAACCGCACAAAAAAGAGGCTTTGGTCCCCACCAAAGCCTCTTTCAAAGTCAAACACCCCGCACCAGATGCGAGGCCGCCTAAATCACTCGCTGTCCATATCCCAGCCCAGATGACGCGCTACGGTAAAGATATCTTTATCCCCACGCCCACACATGTTCATGACCATGATATGATCCTCTGGCAGCGTCGGTGCCAGTTTGCGCACATGCGCCAATGCGTGGGAAGGTTCCAGCGCAGGAATAATGCCTTCAGTGCGGCAAGAATACTGAAACGCCTCCAGCGCCTCTGCATCCGTAACGCTCACATATTCCGCCCGACCCG
>CAYWIR010000461.1:0-2333 GCA_964458375.1 uncultured Neptunicoccus sp. | reverse complement strand
CGGAAATCCACCGTGAACACCACCTTGCCAGGGATCACATTGCGCGAGTTTGGGAACACATCGATATGCCCCGCCGCGCCCACCGCATCGGGTTTGTGCGACCACGCAATCTCATCCACCAGCTCCAGCATCCGCGCCATGCCCAGCCCCGCGTTGTACCGCATGGGCATCGGCGTGCTGCCCGTATGCGCATCCTTGCCCGTCACGGTCACTTGCGTCCAAGACAACCCCTGCCCGTGTGTGACAACACCAACCTCTTTGCCCTCGGCCTCCAGTATCGGCCCTTGTTCGATGTGCAGCTCAAAGAACGCATGCATCTTACGCTCGCCCACGGGTTCATCCCCGCGCCAGCCGATCCGCGCCAGTTCATCGCCAAATGTCAGCCCATCGGCATCCTCGCGCGCATAGGCCCATTCTTCGGTATGCATTCCCGCAAACACGCCAGACGCCAGCATTGCAGGCGCAAACCGCGTGCCTTCTTCATTGGTCCAATTGGTCACAACGATAGGATGCTTGGTTTTGACGCCCAGATCATTGAGGGAGCGCAAAATCTCTAACCCGCCAAGCACTCCAAGCACCCCATCGTATTTCCCGCCCGTAGGCTGTGTATCCAAATGCGACCCTACATAAACAGGCAGCGCGTCAGGGTCCGTGCCCTCAAACCGCGCAAACATATTCCCCATAGTATCGAGCCCCATGGTACAGCCCGCCGCCTCGCACCATTCCTGAAACAAGGCACGGCCTTTGGCATCATCATCCGTCAGCGTTTGTCGATTGTTGCCGCCCGCAACACCGGGTCCGATCTTCGCCATCTCCATCAAGCTGTCCCACAGCCGATCCGCGTTGATCCGCATATTGCTCGCTGGTGCTGCCATGACTAATCTCCCCAAAAATCTTGCAGTGGTCATTTTCTGACCGTATGGTCAAGATTATGGAGCCTTCCTGACCAATCGGTCAAGAAATTTCTGAGGAGCCCTCCCTTGAACGCAAATGTTACGCCTTTACGCAAACAAAATAAGCGCCGTGAAAACGAATTGCTCATTTTGCAGGCAGCGGAAAAAGTCTTTGCAGAAGCAGGGTTTGGCGGAGCCACAATGCAACTGATCGCCGATGTGGCGGGCCTGCCCAAGGCCAATGTGCATTATTACTTTTCCACCAAAGAAACGCTCTATCGCCAAGTCGTGTCCAACATTTTTGATGTTTGGCTCAAGGCCGCAGAATCATTTGAAGGCGCTTCAGGCCCCGCCGAAGGCATTGGGGCCTATATCGACGCAAAGATGGAAATCAGCCGCACACATCCCGCAGGGTCCAAAGTTTGGGCCTCCGAGGTCATGCACGGCGCGCCAATTATCCAAGATTATCTGGAAACCGCGCTGGTGGAATGGACCGACGGGCGCATCACCCTACTCAACCAATGGATCGCAGACGGGCTTATGGATCCCATCAGCCCGCGCCACCTTCTTTACCTCATTTGGTCGGCCACACAGCACTACGCCGATTTTGACCACCAAATCCAAACGCTCAACGATGGGACACCCCTGTCTGATGATGATTGGCAGACCGCAAAAACTGCCGTAAAACAGATCATACTAAAGGGGATCGGCGTCACGCCTTAGCCCGCAAATCTGGATGATTAAATGGCAAGAGCAGCAGGCACCAAGGGACAAACCCGCATCCAGAAAGAAAAGACCGAACAAATTCTCAATGCGGCGCTGAACGTTTTTTCCACCTATGGCTTTCGCGGCTCTACCATTGACCAAATCGCCAAAGAAGCGGGCCTGTCAAAACCCAATATCCTCTACTACTTTGACGGCAAAGACGCGATCCACGGCGTCCTTCTGTCCCGCCTGCTCGACACATGGCTCGAACCGCTTGAACACATGCAGGACAGCGACACGCCGATCGATGAAATCTGCGCCTATGTCACCCGTAAATTGGAAATGGCCCGCGATTTCCCCCGTGAAAGCCGCCTGTTCGCCAACGAAATCCTCCAAGGTGCGCCCCACATCATCGACGATCTGTCTGGCCCATTGCGGGACCTCACAAAACGCAAAGCCGACCTGATCCATGCGTGGGTCACGGCAGGTAAAATTGCCCCCGTGGATCCGTATCACCTGTTCTTTTCCATCTGGTCAACCACACAGCATTACGCCGACTTTGATGTCCAAGTGAACGCCGTCCTCGGCCCGCAAACCGACGACCATTTTGAAACCGCAGCAGCGCATCTCAACACGCTGTTTCGCAAAACGCTGGAACCATAAGCACACCGATGACCCAACCAAACATCCTCTTCTTCATGACAGACAATCAACCAGCAGAGGCGTTGGGATGTT
>CAYWIR010000460.1:0-2344 GCA_964458375.1 uncultured Neptunicoccus sp. | reverse complement strand
TCGCCCTCACTGTGTTCTATTCAATAGAACAGTTTGTCACCCTCGACACAGATCAATTCGGTTGGCAGTTTCGCTATCTCACCATCTGGACCCTCACCGCCAGCATGATCGTAGCCTTCCAAATGCTGCGGCTAAGCTACGGAAAATCAACACAAAGATGGGAGGCATTCGTCTCCCTCGTCGTTGTCATGAACATGGCCGTAGTGGTGCAATACTGGCGTTTGTATCTGATGGACCCCGCCAATGTGACCAGCGGCGATGGCACGATCTGGTGGAAAGAATACTACCTCCACGCCCTTGGCCCCGTCCTGATGTGGATCGACGCATTTTTCATCCTTGGCGTCTTTTCCCGCCTGAAACCCATCTTCTTGGCGGCCATTCTTCTGGGTATCGCCTACCCCGCGTGGTGCGAACTCGTGCTTCACCCGCTCAATGACGAACCCGTCGGATCCGTAACATCTGGCTTGCCCTATCCGTTCCTGAACAACATGGAATTTGGCACACGGATGATCTTTTACGCCGCGTCTACGGTGGCAAATTTTGTCTTTATTCTAATCGGTTGGGGGATTTCAAAGCTCATACGCCCAATCAGGGGCAAACACGTTTGATCTAACGTCACCTGTCCGTCGAAGACCCAATAACCCAGTACTCAGCCTGTTGCCCTAGCATCCAAATACGCCCGCACACAGGTTTGCACATGGCGAAACCGATCCCCGCCCAGATGCACACCGCCGTACCAGCGCGTCACCACCACGATTTCACCTTCAATACCATCACGTTCCAGCATCCGCAGGATCACCATTCCTGCACCGCTTTCCCCGTCATCCGCTTTCACCTGTTCGCCACCTGGTAAAATCACGGCCCAGGTATTGTGCGTGGCTTTGGCGAATTTCTTCTTCCGTTTCAGCGCCTTGATGAACGCCTCAGCTCCCTTGCGATCCGTCACAGCACCACCAGACACCGCGTATTTGGATCCTCGGTCCGTTAAAACCTGTTCGATTTGTATCATTGCACCTGCCCTTACCGCGCCTAAATGGCTGGGTTTTTGAAAAAACTGCAAGCGATTAACCAGATTGAAAGGGTCCGCTGCTAAACAAACGCCAGAATAAAAGGTCGAATAAAACGTCACCGCACAAACATGGCTTGCGCTTTACCGCGTCCCCGCTACGCTTAACCCATGTTTACAATAGAACACGAATTTGACGCCACCGTTGTCACGCTGATTGATGATGGCGAACAACCCTTGCAAGACGATGTCACCATCACGGCCTTTGCCAGTGTGATCACCGTCGAACAATTCGATCCGCGTACGGACAAAACCAACACCGTGCGGATTTCTATGGCGCAATTGCGCGATCTACAGGCCGCGCTCGATCTGCCAGAGGGCAGTTATAAATTCGCCGACACACCCTAAAGGCGGCTCAACGGGCATTCTTTCATTGCCAAACCCGCCGCCCCTGCCACACTGACCTTCGATTCTACTTTGGGGGGCGGACATGCGGACAGGGTTCTATTGGGATGAAAAGTGTTTTTGGCACTCTGGTGGTAACTATGCGTTAACCATGCAGGTTAGCGACGTGGTTCAACCCACACCAAACGGCCTGCCCGAAAACCCAGAAACCAAGCGGCGTTTGAAAAATCTTCTTGATGTGACGGGCTTGCTCGGCCAACTGCATGTCCAATCCGCTGCCCCTGCGACGCCCGAACAACTGACCCGCGTGCATCCTGAAAGTTATCTCAAACAATTCAAAGACATGTCAGACAATGGCGGCGGTGAACTCGGCCTGCGCACCCCGTTTTCGCAGGGCGGCTATGAAATCGCCACCCTGTCAGCAGGGATGGCAACGCAAGCCATCGTCGACGTGATGACAGGAACCTACGACAACGCCTATGCCCTGTCCCGTCCCCCCGGGCACCACTGTCTACCTGACTTTCCCAACGGCTTTTGCCTGTTGAACAACATCGCCATCGGAACCGAAGAAATCCTGAAAAACCACGGCGCAGAAAAGGTCGCGATCCTTGATTGGGACGTCCATCACGGCAACGGAACCGAGGCGATTTACTATGACCGCGATGACGTGCTGACCATTTCCATCCACCAAGAACACAACTACCCCCTCGACACAGGCGATGTATCTGATCGGGGGTCTGGTGCGGGCGAAGGCTACAACATCAATGTCCCGCTGCCCCCTGGATGCGGTCACGCCGCCTATGTGGAAACCCTAGAACGCATTGTTATTCCTGCCCTAAATGACTTCGCTCCAGACATTATCATCGTTGCCTGTGGTTTGGATGCAGGTCCGTTCGATCCGCTCGCGCACATGCTGGTGACGGCCCGCAGCTT
>CAYWIR010000459.1:0-2344 GCA_964458375.1 uncultured Neptunicoccus sp. | reverse complement strand
CCATGTATGATCAAGACGCCGAAATCCCACGGGGTAAACTTGTTGATATCCCAACGCGTTAAGCGATTTTTAGATCGTCAAAGAAACAACTGCGGCCGCTATGAACTTTAAGACTGTTCTTTGCGGCCGCTTTTTTGGCTGTTGTAAGTGCGTTGTTCGTTAGTCGAGCCCTAAGATTTTACGTCGACGGGAGGCCCATGAATTGATCGCGATGTCAAACGTGAGCGCCATAAACACCACTGAGAACCCAAGCGTGAAATTGGTGCCCAATTGTGTGCCAGCAAGTGTTCGTTGCATTTCCTGACCCAAATCACGTGTGCCGATGAAGGCGGCAATGATGACCATGAAAAACGCAAAGATGAAGGCTTGGTTTAGCCCAACGGCAATGGTGGGCATCGCCATTGGAAATTGCACATTCCAAAGTTTCTGTGACCGCGTTGCGCCAGACATATCTGCGGCCTCTACGATTTCTGCGGGAACACCGCGTAATCCTTCGATTGTGTATCGGATCACCGGAACCATCGTGTAGATCAAAATGGCAAGAATGACCGTAATGGGTGTGATCCCAAAGAGCATGATCGCTGGCAACAGATAGATGAAACTTGGGAAGGTTTGAGCCGTGTCACAGATAAAGATCATCCAACGTGACGCGCGTTCCGTGCGGGCGGCCCAGATAGCCAAGGGCATGCCAAACAGAAACGACAAGAACACCGCTGTAACGGTTGAGTGCAATGTAAGCATGGCGCGGTCCCACCATCCCAATTGCGCGACAGCTGCGAAAAACAACAGCCCAACCAAACCAGGTCCCCAGCCGCCAAGGCCATAACAGATCCCTGCTATGATCAGGATGATGGCGAGTGTTGGAACATAGAGAAGCGCCTTTTCCGTGGGGATAAGTACCCAAAGATTGAAAAAGGTTCGAATGGAATTGGTGATGACTTTTACCCATTCTAGGTTCAGGAAGCCTTTGATGATGCCGTCAATTTCTTTACCCATCGACATCGATTGTTTCCGTCCGACTTCATCCAAAATAGGGAACAGTTGCGCAAGCACCATAAAGGCGACAAAGGTTGCAATCCCGATCAGCAAAAACAGGTGTTGCCGCCACCATGGGGTGCCTTTTTCGAAATGCTGAGGTTGTTTGACGACCCATGCCTTGCTCAGGGTGTCGAGGGTTACAGCCAGCAGAACAATCGTTACGCCAATTTCGAACGAACGGCCGAGTTTGAAGCTGTTCATCATCGCCAGAAGTTTTGCGCCCAGCCCTGGCATCCCGATGAAGGCGGTCAGAACGACCATAGCCAGTGAGAGCATGATAACTTGGTTCAACCCGACGAGGATTTCAGTGCGGGCTGATGGGATATAGACGTAGCGTAGCAGTTGCCAGCGGGTGGCACCTGACATCTTGCCAGCCTCGACCACATCAGATGGAACTTGTTTTAATCCCACAATCGTCATCAGAATGATCGGGGGAATGGAGTACACGATGGTCGCAACCGCAGCGGCCGTTGGGCCAACTTTGAAAAAGATCACAGCAGGCAGCAGGTAGGAATAAAAGGGCAGTGTTTGTAGGACGAGCAAGGCGGGGCGCATCACCTTTTCGGCCCGTCTGGATTTCCACGCCCAGATGCCCAAAGCGAGACCAATCGCGAAGCCAACGGGAACAACGACGATGATGACGGACATTGTTTCCATTGCCCATTTCCACTGCCCCATCAGAGCTGTCCAAGTGAATGTTCCGCCAGCCAAAAGCGCCAGTTTCCAACCGCGTAGCCAGTAGCCCAATACTGCTGCACAGGCGGCAACGACAGACCATGGCAGTGCTTCAAGGCGAGGCCATCGCGATTTGCCATATAGCACGTTGGCTGTTGCATCGATCAGGAAACCCAACCATCCGGCGATTTCGCGCGTCACATGGATCAAACCTAAATCGTTTTGCACCCATGCAAAGCCAACATCCAGCCAGTCCGCCCAGGGCAACAGCCAACTTTCAGGAACGCGAACCATCCAGTTTGGTAGCCATGGTTTTAGCAATATCAAGGCAACGGTGAGGGCCAAGACACCGAACATCAACATCTGTTTTTGTGACATTGGGCCAGTCTTAGCGGTGGGGACGGTGTTCAAAGAACCTGTTTTAATTTTATCAATCATGTTGCATCACCCAAGAGTAGAGACCGCGCTATTCGTCGTGCCTTACTTCACCCTAGGCCATTTGGCGTCTTTGTGGGATTTTTTTTAGGCTTATCTCGAATAAGTTTGGGCCCAACAAAGAGGGTCGTTGTTTTGGGGTTCAACAACTCGTTTACTGTTCTCTGGACGCAACAATTGCACCAAGCAATATGAA
>CAYWIR010000458.1:0-2349 GCA_964458375.1 uncultured Neptunicoccus sp. | reverse complement strand
ATCATGGCCCAAGCCGTTGCTGGTGACTGCGACCTGATCCTGCCCAAAGACGTTGTCTGCGCCGCTGAATTTGCCGCAAACGCCGCGCATACAGTTCACAACGCACAAGATTGCCCTGCGGATAAAATGATCCTTGATGCTGGCCCAGACAGCATCGCGCATATCAAATCTATTTTGAATGACGCCAAAACGCTGGTCTGGAACGGCCCCCTTGGCGCATTCGAAATTGAACCCTTCAATACCGCCACAGACGCCGCAGCACGCCACGCGGCCAAACTCTCTAAGGCGGGATCACTGCGATCCATTGCAGGGGGCGGTGATACAGTTGCCGCGCTCAACACATCAGGTGCAGCAGATGATTTCACATATATTTCCACCGCTGGCGGAGCCTTCCTAGAATGGCTCGAAGGCAAAACACTTCCAGGCGTTGCCGCCTTGATCGCCAGCACATAACCCCTCAAATTTAACAGATGGACACTCACATGACACACGCCGCCCAAACCAAACAAATGCAATCTGGCCCAGGCTTCATCGCCGCACTCGACCAAAGCGGTGGGTCCACTCCAAAGGCGCTATCGCTGTATGGGGTCGAATCTGACGCCTACTCCAACGACGCTGAAATGTTTGACCTGATCCATGGCATGCGCGCTCGTATCGCACAGGCCCCTGATTTCACAGGCGACAAAGTTATCGGTGCGATCCTGTTTGAAATGACAATGGACCGTGAAATCGACGGCAAGCCATCTGCAACATACCTTTGGGAAGATCGCGGCGTTGTCCCCTTTCTGAAAGTGGACAAAGGCTTGGAAGACGGCGCAAACGGCGTGAAAATGATGAAACCCATGCCCGACCTTGATGCCCTCCTGACCCGCGCCAAAGCCGCTGGCGTATTTGGCACGAAAATGCGCTCCGTCATCGACGCGGCGAACCAAGACGGCATCGACGCTATCGTAAAACAGCAATTCGAAGTCGGCGCACAAATTTACGGTCACGGCCTGATGCCCATCATCGAACCCGAAGTTAACATCACCATCGTTGACAAGGCCGAAGCCGAAGACATGCTGCTCGCATCCCTCACTCGCCACCTTGATGCCCTGCCAGCGGATCAACAGGTGATGCTGAAACTGACCCTGCCAGAAAAAACCAACCTCTATAAATCCTTGGTAGACCACAAAAACGTCATGCGCGTTGTTGCCCTGTCTGGTGGCTATTCCCGCGAAGAAGCAAACAACCGTCTGTCCAACAACACTGGCATGATCGCCAGCTTCAGCCGCGCATTGACCGAAGGTCTGTCCGCTGGACAGTCTGACGCGGATTTCAACACAACAATTGGTGCCACAATCGACGCCATCGCTGCCGCTTCCAACGCGGGCTAAACGGCGTTTCAAAAAAAATTGCCAAGTGATTCGTTTTAGGGATTCACAAAACGAATCACTTGGTATAGCTTGAACTCAACCCGTCGTTAGAACGGGTATGAGGTAAGAGCATCGTGTTACAGCAACGAACAACTGGATCAGCAATTGGCACTGTGATGTTATTCATCACAGTCCTCGGGTTGACCTCCTATTTTGTGTTTGCCGCCGTACAAGGTGACTATGGCCACTTTCGCCGTGTACAAATCGAAGCTGATGAACAAGCTTTGAAAGTGCAGTTGGCACAACTCCATGCGGAACGCGCAACACTACAAAACAAGACCCGACGTCTCTCAGATACCTATTTGGATCTGGATCTACTGGATGAACGGGCGCGCAAAGTTCTAGGTATGGCAAGAGGGGATGAGATTCTCATCCAATAAAACCCGAACGTTTACTAAGGTGCAAAAATTCTGGCCGCTGATCCCAAGACAGCGGCCTTTTTGCTGTCTAAAGCGTTTCGATTTTTGTTTGAATCAACGACTAACGCAAATCCCGTTGTAGCTTTGGCCACAGGCAGTGAATTGCATTTCAACACAAAGTCGAAACGCTTTAATCATCTCTTTTTCTACGTCCTTGTTTACTGGTGTACACCGCAACTCCTTTACGATATAATATAGTTCAATATTAAACTATGTTGGAGCCCTGCCCCATGGCCACTGCAAAAAAGGCGAAGAAACCCAATGTTTCCGCCGAAGAGTTGATGACCCACTACCGCGAGATGTTAATGATCCGTCGGTTCGAAGAAAAAGCAGGCCAACTCTATGGCATGGGCCTCATAGGCGGGTTCTGCCACCTTTACATCGGGCAAGAAGCCGTTGTTGTCGGCCTTGAAGCCGCAACCAAAGAAGGCGACCAACGCATCACATCCTACCGCGACCATGGCCACATGTTGGCCTGCGGCATGGACCCAAAAGGCGTTATGGCAGAATTGACG
>CAYWIR010000457.1:0-2350 GCA_964458375.1 uncultured Neptunicoccus sp. | reverse complement strand
TGGCGGGGTCCATCAGGTACAAACGCCAGTATTGCACAACCACGGCCATGTTCATAACGACGACGAGGGACACGAATGCTTCCCATCTTTGTGTTGATTTTCCGTAGCTTAGCCGCAGCATTTGGAAAGCCACGATCATGCTGGCGGTGAGGGTCCAGATGGTGAGATAGCGAAATTGCCAACCGAACTGATCTGTGTCGAGGGTGACAAACTGTTCTATTGAATAGAACACAGTGAGGGCGAAAACGGTGATGCGGAAGGCTTTGATCATGGGGCACCGTAGCGCCCAGCCAGCCCTCGCGCAACGGGGCGGTCGCAACGTTAAGGTTTGATCGAAAAGGGCGATTTCAAAAAAAGCAAACTACCCAGAAACAGGGGTCCCTAGGTATGGGTGTCGTGTTTTTTTCTGGCGTTAACGTTTGACGCAACGCTTACTAAATACTTGGTTAAAGGACACGCACCTGTGTGCCCACAGGCGTGATTTCGAACAGCTCTTCCACCATAAAGTTGAACAGGCCGATGCAGCCCGAAGACGACCGGCGGCCGATCTTGCGCGTGTCGTGGGTGCCGTGGATCAGATAAGCGGGCCAGCCGAGGTACATGGCGCGGGTGCCAAGCGGATTGCCAGGTTCGCCGCCTTCCATGCTGATGGGCAGGGACGGATCACGTTCGCGCATGTTTGCGGTTGGGGTCCAAGACGGATTGTGTTTCTTGCGCACGATTTCCGTTAGGCCACGTTTTGTCAGCTCGTCCGTTTGGGGGACAGATGTGGGGTAAATGCGGTAATCGTTGTTTTCGGGGTTCCAATAATGCAGCGCACGGGAGTTGGTGTCACAGAGGATGGTCACACGGTCGAGCGCCGTGAAATGATCCTGCCAGTTTTGTGCCAAAAAACCCGAGGCATTGCGCTGCACCTGATTGGTGTTGGCGCGCAGGAGGCTGGGTGTTGTCAACGTGGCGGCGGTTGCAGCGGTGGCTGTCAGAAAGGTGCGACGTGTGGTGCGTGTCATGGCTGGGCCTCTGATTATCTGGCGCTCTGCCTAGCAGAGCCGTCGGTGTGTTTGAAGAGATGGGGGTATAACAGATGCGTTACAAGAGTATTTTTGCCGATCTATCGCGGTTTTGAGGGCGGGATGATGAACTTTTGAGCGTTCATGTGCGGTGGGCCGTATCTTAGAAGTTGTGATTTCGCTGAGCGCAGGGCTGATCCCTGCGGGACGGGCGTTGCGGCCTTTCAGAGTGCCGACTGGTTAGGATTGGGCGGGTAAAATGGCGATGTCTTGGGGTTGGGCACGGATCAGCAGGGGTTTTGGGTAATAGTCTGCATCGGTTTCGCGGATGCGGAAAAAATGTGCTGGGTCGGCGGTGATACCTGCGGTTTTTAGGAAACCTGTCAGGAGGGACACGGGCGTTGAAATGTCCCATTCGAGGAAATTGTTGGTTTGGGACGCGGCGAAATGGGTGCGGACTTTGGCGTGGTGGTCGTCGAACTGCTGCGCCCAAAGCGCGGGGACGTCTTCGCGCGGGATATCGAAATGGGCGGCGGCGGCTTTGACCGATTTGCCGTGTTTGATGCGCGAGGTGACCCATGCGTCGCGGTCGCGGGTGTTTAGGACGAAGATCGCATCGGGGTAGGCCGCGTGCAGGATATCGAAGTCTAGGCACAGATCGACGGGCCCAATGGTGAGGTCCATGAAGCAGTCAAACGGCTCTAACCCTGCCAAGGGATCGTGATCCGCCGCGATGTTGTCCGCCATATGGCGTGTCGCATGGGGGATCGCAGCGCGTTCTGCGGGGGTGCGGCCAAACAGTTTGCCGTTGCCAGAAGAATGGATCGCCCTGACGCCAGAGCAAAGCATCAAAAGGTGCAAGGCAGAGGTGGCGGTTTTGTTAAAGCCGATGAAGAAGAGTTTTTGTGGCAGGCGGCGGAAAGTGAAGTTTGGACGCGGGAGGACAGGGGTTGCGTGGTGGTAGAGCGCATAGGGGAGGTGGGTTGTGGTGGGCATGTGGGGCGGTGTCCTTTGTTCAGGTGTAGCAAAGGGCGGGGCCTGTGGGTAGGGGTGGTTGGTGGAGGGGGGAGAGTGGTTGTAGTTTGAGATTGATTGCAATTTAGGATTTAACGGTTTAGCTTTTTATATCTTAAAGTTGATTTTTGGAGGTTTTATTGCTTATTCCTGATTATTTACATCAAGGGGAAATTGCCCGCCTTTTTCCAGTTCTCTCAACAACTTCAAAAGAAGGGCGAGCTACAGCGATCTTACTTTCGTGTTTTTCGAAAATTGATGAGTTCGGAGGTGTGCTGTTAGACAGTGTCGGTGTCAAAAAAGGCAAGCGCACAAAGATCGATACA
>CAYWIR010000456.1:0-2361 GCA_964458375.1 uncultured Neptunicoccus sp. | reverse complement strand
GTTGCAAAATGATTATTTTGTGATTCACGCGCTGCTCAATTTCGTGTGAGGCGGGATGCGGAACGAAAATTCATAGCGTAGGAAGGGGCATGCCATTTGAAAGGGGTTCCAATGAAACTGTTCACTTCCGTTGTACTCGCTGCCGTGACCGCCAGCAGCATTGTTTTTGCCGGTCCGCAATATCTCGATGAAACGGGCTTTGCTGCCTCTGGGCATGATGTTGTTGCCTATTTCAGCCTGAAACAAAATCCAGTGGGTCAGCAGCAGCCAGCCGCAGTTGCAGGGGATGCGTCAATTACGGCGGAATACAATGGCGCAACATGGGCGTTTTCCAGCGAAGCAAACCGCGATGCGTTTACGAAAAACCCTGAAGCCTACATCCCGCAATACAATGGTCATTGTGCGTATGGTGTCGCGCAGGGTGGCAAAGTACCAGCCAACCCGCAGTTGTGGCGCATCGTGGATGGAAAGCTATACTTCAACGTGACCCAAGACGTTGTTGGGTTTTGGGAAAAGAACATTCCAGGTAACTTGAAGAAATCCGAAAGTAAGTGGACAAAAATTGAACCGCGCAAAGCATCGACACGAACCATTCCGTTTTACAGCTCTGCAGCGCCGATCCAAAATTAAGGCAAACACATAATGACAATAAAGATAACACGCCGCGCAGTGCTTGGCGCGCCCGTGGCGCTCTGGGCGACCGCTAGCTTTGCAGACACCCAACTTGAAGAGATTGGCAACACTCTGTCGGTTGAAGATGCCTATGAACTGGCGCTTGATGGGGCCATAACATTGGTGGACATTCGCCGCCCTGATGAATGGGCGCTTACGGGTGTTGGGGAAGGTGCGACGCCTCTTGATATGCGGCGCAAAGACTTTCTGACTGAGTTGGACAAGCTGGTTGGCGCGGATCGGGCGAAGCCTGTGGCGTTGATTTGTGCGCGCGGTGTGCGCTCTAAATGGTTGTCCAAGCAATTGGCGAATGCAGGATTCACCCGTGTCATTGATGTGCCTGAGGGAATGCTCGGCTCCCGCGCTGGACCTGGTTGGGTCCGTATCGGTCTGCCAGTGGAGAAAATATAATGACGTTCCGCGCTGTTCTTAGCCTGTGTTTTGGAATTGCGTTTGCTCTCCCAAATGCGGCCCTTGCCCAATGTGCAAACAGCGCGGACTCTTGCACTGTTGAAATGGGCACGTACGAAATCCTATTGCCCGAGGTTCCTAAGGATGCGCCAGTTGTGGTGCACCTGCATGGGTTTGGGGGAAATGCCAAAGGCGTGTTGAAACAAGCGCATGTGGCGAAGGTCTTTCAAAGCCGTGGCTACGCGGTGATTGCACCAAATGGATTGCGGCGTGGCGGTGATGGACCCACAAGTTGGAATTTTCTGCAACAGGACACGCGACGAGATGAACCTGCGTTTTATCGCCAAGTTGTCGAAGACGCGGTGAAGCGGTTTGGTTTGGATCGCGACCGCGTTTTGTTGTCAGGGTTTTCCATCGGTGCCTCCATGGTTCATTACACCGCCTGTTCAGATGCGAGCATGTTTGCAGCCTATGCACCTGTTGCGGGGAGTTTTTGGCTGCCACATCCAGAACTCTGTGATGGTCCTGTAAAGCTGTTTCATACACACGGCTGGACAGACGGCACCTTTCCACTGGAAGGCCGCCGCATAAGACCTGGCTTCACGCAAGGGGATGCGTTTCGGTCTGTGCATATTTGGCGCGAAGCGAACGAGTGCACACAGCCGCGCGCAAGAGCCTTCCAAAGAACGGGACACTTCGTTCGACGCGCTTGGACAGAATGTGCCGAGGGCACAGCACTTGAGTTTGCCTTGTTTGAGGGCGGGCATGTGGTGCCAAACGGATGGGCAGATATGGCCGCTGATTGGTTTGAAGGCCTCAATACAAACTGATTGGCCGCGTTCACCTGTTCGTGACGTATGTGTTGGCTGCTTTTCTTGTCTAGGCGGCTGCGATACTGATGCGATGAAGTCTTAACGCCATTGGAACACCTTATGACAAACACTGCTCAACCTTCGAAACGGACTGTGGATTACCTTGCTGAACGTTTGTTTGAAGCGGGATGTCGAAGAGCTTACGGAATGCCTGGCGGGGAAGTTCTGACCCTCATTGATGCGCTGACTAAAGCGGGCATCGAATTTATTCTGGTCAAGCATGAGAACAGCGCCGTTTTCATGGCGGAGGGAGATTATCACCGTACGGGCGCCCCTGGAATATTGGTGGCCACCCTTGGACCTGGGGCCATGAACGGTGTGAATGCCATTGCAAATGCCCTGCAAGATCGCGTTCCGCTGATTGTTTTGACGGGCTGTGTCGATGCGGATGAGGCGCAGACCTACA
>CAYWIR010000455.1:0-2380 GCA_964458375.1 uncultured Neptunicoccus sp. | reverse complement strand
CTGCGATCAAACACATCGACACCCAATTCGCCCGCGTCACCCAACCGTGGACGGCAGGTGTTGCCATGCCTGGCGGGGATTTCCCCGTGACTGGCGTGGGCGATCTGCGCCGCGCCTTGGCCGATCAATTGCCGATGTTGCCAGCCCAAACCATCGCTCGGTTGATCCGCCAATACGGCACGGATGCTAGTAATATTTTTGCGTCCGTGAAAACAGACGCTGACCTTGGCACGGACTTTGGCGCAGGCATCTTTCAGATCGAACTTGATTGGGCCATCGCAAACGAATGGGTCACAACAGGCGAAGATTTCTTGTGGCGTCGCTCAAAACTAGGACTGCGCATCACAGCCGATCAAGCCAGCAAAATCGACGCCTACTGCCGCGAAACCGCATCGCCTTAAATAGCAGGCGGCTTTGCGTGCGGAATATGACGCAGCTTCATCCAGACGCGCGCACCTTCTGTGCCCGCCTTCGCCTGCAACTGCGCCCCTTCGGGCAAACGCAACCAGCCTCCTTGGCCAAGCGTATCACCACTTTCTGAAAACGATCCGTTCAACACCAGAAACTCACCCCCATCGGGCAAATCCAGCATCACATCCGCACCCGCATCCCAGTGTTCGCAGCGCACCGTTTCCCGCGCATCTTGGAACAACGGCATCACTGATACGCCATCGCGCCCCATAACAGGCACGGCTTCCATCTTGTTCATATCAATCTTCACTTGTGTCCGATCCTCTGAATCAAATTGCCACAGCTTTACAAAAATCACGCAGCCAGGAGCGGACCCGGGGGTATGGGCCGATGTGGGGGGATTGCGAATATAAGACCCTACAGGAAAATCCCCATGTTCATCGGAAAACACACCATCCAGTACGATGAACTCTTCGCCCCCTGTATGGGTATGTTCAGAAAAGGCGCTATTGGGCGCATACCGCACGATTGTCGTCGCCCGCGCTACCTCTCCCCCAATCCGATCCAACATGCGCCGATCCACACCAGGCATTGGTGATTTCACCCACTCCAATTCGCCAGAATGCACAACGACGCGCGTAGAAAAATCAGCGTTCAATTCCATGTCTGTCTTCCTTTAGTCTTAGTCCGTAAATTGGCGAGCCTTTCGGGTTTGAAACACTCTAAGCCTTACTGATTTTTAGGAGTGTGTCGTTCAATTTTTGCGACCACACTCCATCTCATACTTGGCAAGATATTTGCCCAACTTGCAATTGCCAAAACCGTGATCTCAGCGGCGCACATGTACGCGCCTCGAAATAAGTTGATCTTCGCACGACTCGCTATGTATACGTTAAACGCACTGCGTTCGTTCCAATTGCTTATTTAATTTATAGGTCCAAGATGACACAACCAGCTCGCGCGAAATCGAATACGCAAACGGCTCTAGATGAAATTCGTAAACTGATTTTTTCAGGGGAATTGTCGGCAGACAGCAACCATCTCGAAAGCGAACTGGCAACCCGCATGGGCATGTCCCGCACCCCTGTTCGTGAAGCAACGCTCATGCTCGCCGCCCAAGGGCTGCTCGAGGTCCGCCCCCGCAAAGGCGTGCGGATCAAGGCCATCTCGGTCAAAGATATGGACGAAATCTATGAAATTCTGACAGAGCTGGAATGCCTTTCCGTCTTTCGCGCCGCAAATATGGGTTACACAGCCTCTGATTTGTCCGATCTGCATCGACACATAACAGATATGGTCTCTGCCCTTGCTCAAGGAAACCGTGAAGCCTGGTCCGCAGCGGACGAAGCCTTTCACGCCGAACTCGTCGATCTTGGCGGCAACACGCGGGTCAAATCTATCGTTCAAAACTACAATGATCAGGTGCGCCGTGCCCGTGCCGTTACGCTTCATATACGGCCTTTGCCCACCAAATCGAATGATGAACACCGCGCCATTTACGAAGCCATTCTATCAGGGGATGCCGATCACGCGCGCGCCACACACGAACACCACCGCCGCAACGCCCGTCATTTGATGACCCAATTGCTGAAGCAAAATGACTTGCGCCGAATTTAACCTCTAAGGAGTCCCCATGGCCTCTCGCCAAAACATCGCCGTCATTGGCCTCGGCTCAATGGGCTACGGCATGGCACGTTCCATCTTACAGGCGGGTCACACAACCTACGGCTACGATATTGCACAATCACAAATGGACCGCTTTCAATCCGAAGGCGGGGCATCTGACATGTTGTCTGATGCCGCGCCGTCCTTAAACGCCGTTGTCGTCGTGGTCTTAAACGCCGCACAAACCGAAGATGTGCTTTTCGGCGAAAACGGCTGTGTGCCCCTACTTGCAAAAGGCACCGTTGTCATCGGCTGCGCTACCGTCGCACCCGATTTTGCACGCAAGATGGAAGCAAAATGTGCC
>CAYWIR010000454.1:0-2386 GCA_964458375.1 uncultured Neptunicoccus sp. | reverse complement strand
GTTGGTGTGGGGGAAGGCCGTGTAAAATGGTCCCTGCCAGACGCGCATACGGATTTCATCATTGCCGTGGCCGCTGAAGAGTATGGTCTGATCCTTGTGTTGATCATCATTGGTTTGTTCATGATCGTTACAGTGCGGTCTTTCCTGCGATTGATCCACGAACGGGACCCGTTCATTCGGTTTGCTGGCACGGGCCTTGCGGCACTGTTTGGGATGCAAGCCTTGATCAATATGGGGGTGGCCGTGCGGTTGCTGCCAGCCAAGGGCATGACCCTGCCTTTCGTTTCTTATGGTGGTTCTAGCCTAGTGGCGGCGGGAATTGGCCTAGGATTTTTATTAGCCTTTACGAGGACCCGCCCGCAGGGCGATATCAGCGACGTTTTTGGAGCTGAGAGCAGAGCGGGGCTAGGTCAAGATGACAGGTAAATTGCTGATAATTGCAGCGGGTGGCACGGGCGGACATATGTTTCCAGCCCAAGCATTGGCCGAAGAAATGCTGTCGCGTGGGTGGCGGGTTAAGCTGTCCACGGACGAACGTGGTGCGCGATATACGGGTGGCTTCCCAGAAGCTGTCGCCGTTGAAGTTGTGAGCGCGGGCACATTTGCGCGTGGCGGTTTGCTGGCCAAGTTGGGCGTGCCTTTTCGAATTTTAAGTGGGTCGCTCGGGGCATGGAGCCGTATGCGCAAAGACCCACCAGCGGTGGTGGCTGGTTTTGGCGGGTATCCCGCATTGCCCGCGATGTTGGCAGCGATTATGTCCAAGACACCACGGCTGATCCACGAACAAAACGGTGTTTTGGGTCGTGTTAATCAATTGCTTGCGAAACGTGTGGACACGGTTGCCTGTGGTACGTGGCCAACGGAATTGCCCCAAGGGGTAGAAGGCACGTTTGTTGGCAACCCTGTGCGCAGTGCAATTTTGGAACGGGCTGGGGCGGGTTATATTGCGCCTGGTGACTGGCCCATGTCGGTTCTGGCAATGGGGGGATCGCAGGGCAGTCGGATTTTGTCGCAGACCATTCCTGCGGCCATGGCGCTGTTGCCCCAAGATATGAAAGACCGCGTTCGTGTGGCACAACAAGCGCGTCCTGAAGACCATGATGACACGGTAGCCGCCTATGAAGCGGCGGGGCTTTCTGCGGATGTGCAACCGTTCTTTGAAGATGTGCCATCGCGCATGTCCGAATGCCAGTTGGTTATCACACGGTCGGGCGCATCTACGGTTGCGGATATTTCGATCATTGGACGCCCCAGCATTTTGATCCCTCTTGGCATCGCGATCCGTGATGAGCAGACCGCAAACGCCAAGGGTTTGGCAAGCGCAGGCGCAGCAATCGTCATTCCCGAAAGCCAATTGTCAGCCGAGGTTTTGGCAGAGCACATTCAAACAGTTTTAGGCGACGAAGAAGGGGCCATGCAAATGGCCACAGCGGCGTTGACACAAGGCAAGCCAGATGCGGCCCGCGATCTTGCGGATTTGGTCGCAGGACTGGCAGGAGAATAACATGAACGCAGCAACCAAGCTTCCCACCCAGTTGGGCCCAATCCACTTCGTAGGCATTGGCGGCATTGGGATGTCTGGGATTGCTGAGGTGCTGATCAATCACGGCTATACGGTGCAGGGTTCAGATCTGCGCCCGTCCAAGATCACCGACCGTCTGGCAGATATGGGTGCGCGGATTTCGTTCCCACAGATGGCGGAAAATCTGGAAGATGCAGAGGTTGTCGTCATTTCAAGCGCGATTAAGCCTGGTAATCCCGAACTCGATTCAGCGCGAGCACGGGGTTTGCCGATTGTGCGCCGTGCAGAGATGTTGGCCGAATTGATGCGGTTGAAATCAAACGTGGCGATTGCAGGAACGCACGGGAAAACCACAACAACCACGATGGTAGCGACGCTGCTAGATGCAGGCGGAATTGATCCGACTGTGATCAACGGCGGGATCATCCATGCCTATGGCTCGAATGCGCGGATGGGCGATGGCGAATGGATGGTGGTGGAGGCCGACGAGAGTGACGGAACCTTCAACCGTTTGCCCGCGACCATTGCCGTTGTGACCAACATCGACCCTGAACATATGGAACATTACGGCACGTTTGATGTGCTGCAAGAAGCGTTTTACACCTTTGTTTCGAACATTCCCTTTTACGGCGTGGCGATCTGTAACACGGACCATCCCGAGGTGCAGGCGTTGGTCGGACGGGTTGGTGATCGGCGGGTTGTGACCTATGGGTTTAACCGTCAGGCGGACGTGCGCGCAGACAATCTGCGGTATGAAAACGGGCAGGCGTATTTCGATGTGTTCTTGCAAGGCGAAGGCATTGAGATGCCCAATATGGTCTTGCCAATGCCTGGGGATCATAACGTGTCGAACGCGCTGGCCTC
>CAYWIR010000453.1:0-2391 GCA_964458375.1 uncultured Neptunicoccus sp. | reverse complement strand
GATCCACGCCCTGTGACCAAATCTGCCAGTAGCTGACTTGCGCCCGGGGCGGTTTGCATGCCGTAGCCGCCTTGGCCTGCGGACCAGAAGAAGGTGGAGTCGGTTGCGTCGGGGCCTATGACCAATGTGCGGTCTGGGGCGAAGGTGCGTAGGCCTGCCCAGTTGGCGGTGACACGGGTGACTTCGGTTGTGACAACTTGGGAATAGCGGTCGATGCCTTCGGCCAGTGTCATATCATCCGCAAAGGCATCGTGCGGGGTGGTGGGGTCTTCATCTGCGGGGGACACGAGGAGTTGGCCCGCGTCGGGTTTGGCATACCAGTTTTCACCGACACCAAAGAGCATGGGCCATGTGGAAACGTCGAGGTCGTTTGGCGCGGGGATGCGGGCCATGGAGCGGCGGTAGGGGGTGAGGCCGATGGGGTTTAATCCTGCGAGGGTTGCGATTTCATCTGCCCAAGGGCCAGCGGCGTTGATGATGATTTTGGTGTCGATGCGGGTCTCGTCAGTGGTGAGAGACCAGCCGTTTGCCGTTTTGTCTATGGCGATGACAGCGGCGTTTGTGCGGATTTCTGCGCCGTGGGCCCGTGCGTCGCGGGCGAAGTTTTGGATGAGCAGGTCTGTGTCGATGTCTTCAGCATTGTAGCTGAGCGCGGCTTGAGTCAGGACGGATTGGTCGAGGATGGGGATAATGGCGGCAGCTTCGGCCACGGTGATGTGGTCCATGTGGAAGCTGGCGGCTTCGGATTTGAGTTGGGCTTCTTCGCCAGCGCGGGCGACGATCATGATGCCGCGTTTGGAGAGGACGCCGCCGTGGGCGTTGCGGAAGTAGTCTTCGCCTGCGAGGGACAGATCGTTGACAGAGGGCGCGCCATAGTAGGGTTCAAACAGCGCGGCGGAGCGGCCAGAGGCGTGATAGGCGAGGTGTGGTTCCGATTCCAGCACCAGCGTTTTGCCATGTGGCGCGAGGCGGGCCGCAGCGGAAATACCAGCGATGCCGCCGCCGATGATTGTGAAGTCGTAGGTCATGGTGAGGGGATCTCTTTTCCTGCTTGATACGCGCGGGCGAGGAGGGACTTGCGCCGTTCTGCCGATCCTGTGGAGCCGTTCAGGACGTGCAGTTTGCGGTTGGTGAAGCCAAAGTAGCCGAAGGTGCCTTTGATCCACGCAGTTTCGATGGCGTCTGCATAGCCCATGGTTTCCATTTCATCCGAGCGCGCCCCAGCGGGAATGAGAAAGACGCCTGTGCGTGGGCGTTGTAGGGATTTGTCAGGATCGTCGAGTTGGTCGTAGGCCCAGCCCCATGACCAAACGCGATCGACCCAGCCTTTCAAGGTGGCAGGCATACCCCACCAGAAGAGAGGGAAGACAAAGCAGAGCGCATCGGCGCGGTCGATGCGGGCCTGTTCGGCTTTTACGTCTGAGGGAATGCTTGTGCCGCCGTCGGATTCAATGTCGGCCATGGTCCAGCGGGGATCGAAGCCTTCGGCGTTAAGGTCAGCCAATTCGGTGGTATGGCCAGCGTCTGTTGCGCCACGGGAAAATTCGGCGGCGATGGCTGCAGAGAAGGATTTTGGATTGGGGTGATCGAGAACGATAAGAATATGCATTGGGTCCATCGCGAAAAGCGTTGGCCCAAGTGTAGGTCCGCAGCGCCGCTTCAACAAGGGCGCTGCGGGGGATGTTTATTTCATAAATTTGCCGAGCACATCGTTGAGCGGGGAGCCGTCACCGTCTGCGTCGAGCATTTGTGTCAGTGCGCCGAGGTCCATGCCGCCAGCGGAAGATTTGTTGCCGCCGCCGAGCAAAGAGCCGACCATGCCCATCAGGCCACCGCCGCCACTGGACGCGCCACCACCTGTGAGTTGGCCAAGCATGCCAGAGATGCTGTCGTCGGGAACTTGTTTTTGCATACCGCCCTGCAACATACCTGCGATGGCGGGGAGGAACTGCATGACAGTGGACATGTCGATGCCTGTTTTCTCTGCTGCTTGTGTTGCCAGCTCTTGTGGTGCTTCTTGGCCGCCCATGAGTTGTTCAAGGAACGCCATGCCCTGTGCTTGGCCTTCGGGAGCTGCTGCGGCTGCTGCATCGTCAAACAGTTGGCCTTGGCCTTCGCCTTGCAATGCGCCGAGCAGATCCTGCAAACCACCGCCTTGTGCTTTTTGCTTGGCTGCTTGGCCAATGGTTGGGGCGAGCATTTCTGTAAGTTGATTGGCTTGGCTTGCGTCAATCCCGAATTGACTAGCAAGTTGGGACAAACCTTGGCCGCCTTGGGCCTGCTGCAAAAGGTTCATAAGGGACATGTGTTTTCTCCTGTTGGGTGGCGCAAGTGCCGTTAAGGTCAAGTTGGGTGCTTGGCGGGCAATGTTCAAGGCCGCAAGAGTTTTAA
>CAYWIR010000452.1:0-2395 GCA_964458375.1 uncultured Neptunicoccus sp. | reverse complement strand
AAGCGGCAGAAAGGTGACAATAGAAAGAAGATTGTCCATCAGTGAGACCCTCCACCGATTGCAAACCATGTGATGATGGCTGCCAATCCAACAAACATCGCAAAGGCGTAATGGAACAAATAGCCAGACTGCGCACGACCAGCGAGACGAGTGAACCAAGGGACAATGCCCATGGCCAAACCATTTAACGCGCCATCAATGATGGACCCATCCCCCTTTTTCCAAAGGACGGTGCCAAGCCACATAGCCGGGCGCACGAAGATCACGTTATACAACTCGTCAAAGTACCATTTGTTCAGCAGGAACTGGTACAGGTGATGCTGTTGCGCCGCCAGTTTCTTGGGCAGCTCTGTGTTTTTGATGTAGAACATCCAGGCCGTGATAAAGCCGAGCAGCATGGCAACGAATGGGCTCAACTTCACCCAAGTTGGTACATAGTGTGCATCGTGGATCACGTGGTTGGTGTCATGGTTCATATAGATGGACGCGCCAAACCATTCTTCGATATGTTTCACCTTGCCGAAGAAATCTTCGTACCAGAACATACCCGCAAAGATCGCACCCACAGCCAAAACCGCCAGCGGGATAACCATAACCATTGGGCTTTCATGCGCATGTTCATGGGCGTGATGATCGCCGCGTTCTTCGCCGTAAAAGGTCATGAAGATCAGGCGCCAAGAGTAAAAGCTGGTGAACAACGCTGCGATAACCAACATGATGTAGGCATACATGGACACCCCAGTGCCACCTGCAAAAGCGCTCTCGATCACAGCGTCCTTGGAGGCAAAGCCTGCAAAACCGATCCAGCCTGTCAGCGGAATACCGACGCCGGTAATCGCCAGTGTGCCGATCATCATAGCCGCAAATGTATACGGGATTTTCTTACGCAGATTACCGTAGTTGCGCATATCTTGTTCGTGGTGCATCGCGTGGATCACTGACCCTGCCCCAAGGAACAACATCGCCTTAAAGAAAGCGTGTGTGAGAAGGTGGAACATCGCAACGGGATAGGCCCCAACGCCAGCGGCCACAAACATGTAACCAAGCTGCGAACAGGTTGAATAGGCGATCACACGTTTGATGTCGTTTTGAACCAGCCCAACAGTGGCCGCAAAAAACGCAGTGGTCGCGCCGATAAAGACGATGAAGTTTGGTGTCCAAACCGCGTATTCCATCAGCGGTGACAGGCGACACACCATAAATACGCCCGCCGTTACCATTGTCGCGGCGTGGATCAAAGCGGACACAGGTGTCGGACCTTCCATCGCGTCAGGCAACCACGTGTGCAGCATCAATTGCGCCGATTTCCCCATGGCGCCGACAAACAGTAGGAAGGTCACGATCTCAAGCGCGTTCATTTCCCAGCTCAGGAACATCATCTTTGTTTCGGCTAAATGATGTGCGTTCTTTGGGTCCAGCACTTCGGAAAAGTTGATGCTGTCGGTCAAAAAGAACAGACCAAAGATACCCAGCGCAAAGCCGAAATCCCCAACACGGTTCACCACAAACGCTTTGATATTGGCCGCATTCGCCGAAGGCTTGCGATAGTAAAAACCGATCAACAGGTAAGAGGCAACGCCCACGCCTTCCCAACCAAAGAACATCTGCAACAGGTTGTCAGAGGTCACCAGCATCAGCATGGCAAAGGTAAAGAACGACAGATAAGCAAAGAACCGAGGACGATAGCTTTCGCCCTCTTTGAAGTTCTCGTCATGGGCCATATAGCCGAGCGAATACATGTGAACCAACGCAGACACCGTGTTGATAACAATCAACATAATCGCCGTCAGACGATCGATCCGAATGGCCCAATCCGTGGACAGTGATCCGCTTTCGATAAACTTAAACAGTGGGATCACATCCACACCGTTGTTCGCATCATAGGTAAAGAAGATGATCCAAGACAGCAGTGCTGTCAGCATCAACAGGCCCGTTGCGACATAGGTCGCGGCGGTTTCGCCAATGAACTTCCAGCCAAATCCGCAGATCAGCGCGCCAACCAGCGGCGAGAAGAGGAGAATAGTTTCCATTGCTCTGCCTTACCCCTTCATCACATTCACATCTTCCACCGCGATCGTGCCACGGTTGCGGAAGAAACACACAAGGATCGCCAACCCAATCGCTGCCTCGGCGGCGGCGACGGTCAGAACGAATAGCGTGAAAATTTGGCCCACAAGGTCGCCCAAGTGTACCGAAAACGCCACAAGATTGATATTCACTGCCAAGAGCATCAGCTCTATCGACATCAGAATAACGATCACGTTTTTACGGTTCAGGAAGATGCCGAAAATGCCGATCACAAACAGCATCGCCGCCACAGTAAGGTAGTGTTCTAGGGTAATCATGATTAAAGCCCCTGCCCTGATTTCACGTCTTTCAGCTCCATCGCTTCCGC
>CAYWIR010000451.1:0-2405 GCA_964458375.1 uncultured Neptunicoccus sp. | reverse complement strand
GGTATGCTGCGGGCCCAAAGGAATTGATCGGTGCAATGCGCAAAGTGCAATCGCAATCCACGTCAAACCCGTGCTCTGTCAGCCAGTGGGCCGCCGTAGAGGCGCTCAACGGCCCACAGGATTACATTGAAATGTCGCGCCCTGTTTTTGAAGGCCGGCGCGATTTGGTGGTGGAGATGCTGAACGCGGCAGAAGGGATTAGCTGCCCAACGCCCGACGGCGCGTTTTACGTGTATCCCTCCATTGCCGAGTGTATTGGCAAGACAACCCCATCAGGCGTTGTGATTGAGACTGATGAGGTCTTTGCGACACAGTTGTTAGAAGACCAAGGTGTGGCCGTTGTCTTTGGGGCGGCTTTTGGCTTGTCACCGAATTTTCGTGTGAGCTATGCCACGTCTAACGAAGCGCTGACGGACGCCTGCACGCGTATTCAAGAATTTTGTAAAAGTTTGACTTAAGGAATAACTATGTCAGAGATTGGATCCCTTTTCTTTCGGGTGCGTGAAAACGGCGCTGCGGTGTATCGCGTGGATGCGGAGAACCGCCAACGGCGGCTGGATATGCAGCAAATCGCTGTGGTGAACGTTCGCAATGGCGATGTAAAACCACAAGGGGACCAAATTCCTACGGCGGCTGAACGGAACGAAATCGACGCCTGGGTCGTAGCGCGGCGCAAAGTGGTCGAAGATCGTCGAATTGATGACTTGCTCCGCACAACCGATCACTTGAACCTGACGGCACAATGGGTTCAAACCAAAGCCACAGAAGAGCAAATCGACATGTTTGCAGATGATTTGCTGTTGGCGATGCATGATTTGCGCAGTGTTATTGTACGCAAGAAAGCCGATGGGCTTAATAAACGGTAACTGCCTGGCTATCCCTTGGAAGTGCGGCGCTTAGACGGGCAACATCGTGGTGGATTTGATTTCTTCCATGGACAAGAGCGCAGTGACGTTGAAGATTTTCACCTCTGATATAAGCGCCTGATAAAACGTGTCATAGGCTTTGGCGTTTGTGACACGGACCTTCAGGATGTAATCAATGTCCCCTGCAAGGCGATGGGCTTCCATGACTTCGGGACGGTCTTGCAGGGTTTTGAGAAATTTCCTTTGCCAGTTTTCGTCATGCTCCGACGTGCGGATGAGCACGAAAAAACACGCCTCTAGGCCAAGCATTTCCGGGTCGATAAGGGTCGTTTGCTTGGTGATTAACCCTGCCTCGCGCATTTTGCGTATGCGATTCCAGATGGGTGTTTTGCTGGCACCCACTTTGCGTGCGATTTCATCGAGAGATTGAGAAGCGTCGATTTGCAGTTCAGTGAGGATTTTCCGATCAAGCGGGTCTAGGGCGATGGACATTTTGCAGGTCCTCCTGATTTGCGGTGCTTTTTCTTGGGATGTACGCGAAGTTAGAACATATTTCCTATTTCACACCCTCACACGTTTGTAAATAGAACTTTTTCCCACCAAAGCCTATATTCAAGAACAGACGCATTCAAAGGATATTGCAATGAAGCACTTCCCGATCTTTGTGAACTTGGTGGGCCAGAAGGTTTTGGTGGCTGGCGCTGGTGAAACGGCCGTGGCCAAACTGCGGTTGATTTTGAAGACACAAGCGGAGGTGCATGTGTTTGGCGAAGACGCTGTCGATCAAATTGTAGATTGGGCAGACACAGGGCGTGTGACATTACATGCGTGCCAACTCAAACCAGAGGATTGCTGGGGCGCACGACTGGTGTATGCGGCGCAAGATGATGCGGCACTGGATGCGCGAGTGGCACGGATTGGGCGTGCGGCTGGGGCCATGGTGAATATCGTCGACAATCTGGCCGACAGTATGTTTATCACGCCAGCGATTGTGGATCGCGACCCAGTGACGGTTGCAATTGGAACAGAGGGCGCAGCCCCTGTTTTGGCACGGCATATTAAAAAGACAGTAGAAGAAAGCCTGCCCCCTTCCTTGGGTTTGCTTGCACGGTTGGGTCAAGCATTTCGCGGAGCCGTCGAGGTGCTGCCGATGGGCCGCAAGCGGCGTGATTTCTGGTCAAAATTCTACTTTGAGCGTGGGCCTTTAGCCTTGGCCAATGGCGGAGAAGCGGCGGTTAAGGCCGAGTTAGACAGCTTACTGGCGCAGACTTTGGCGGCGAAACGATCCGTGGGACGTGTGGATTTGGTGGGCGCTGGCCCGGGTGACCCTGAATTGCTGACGTTGAAGGCCCGCAAATTGATGCATGAGGCTGATGTGGTCATCCATGATCAGTTGGTGACAGGTGAAATACTGGAACTGGCACGACGAGAGGCCATTGTCATTGAGACAGGCAAAAAAGGGTTTGGGCCGAGTTGGAAACAAGAAGACATTAATAACTTGCTGATTTCGCACAGTGCCCAAGGGCACCATGTGGTGCG
>CAYWIR010000450.1:0-2409 GCA_964458375.1 uncultured Neptunicoccus sp. | reverse complement strand
GGCAATCCCTTTATCTTGTCAAACGCATGGGATGCAGGCAGTGCAAAGGTGCTCACCGCACTTGGCGCCGAGGCGCTGGCAACCACCTCCGCAGGACACGCCTTCACATTGGGCCGTCCTGATATGGGCCGTGTCACCCGTGATGAGGCGCTTTCTCACGCAGCCGATATTGTGGCCGCGACCAACTTGCCCGTTTCTGGAGATTTAGAAAACGGCTACGGCGATGACCCAGACACGGTTGCCGAAACGGTTCGATTGGCCGCGGAAGCAGGTTTGGCCGGCTGCTCAATTGAAGACACCTGCGTCCCATCTACCGATCCTTACGCCTTTGAACTTTCAGTAGAGCGGATCAAAGCCGCCACGGCCGCTGCCCGCGCCCTGCCAAGGGATTTCGTTTTGGTGGCCCGTGCCGACGGCATTATGAACGGTCAGTATGACATCGAAGAAGCGATCAAACGCTTGCAAGCCTACCAAGCCGCTGGCGCCGATTGCCTCTATGCCCCTTTGCCGCGCGACGTCGCGGATTTGGAACGGATTTGCGCGACTTTGGATGCCCCCATAAACGCCTTGGCCGCAGGCCCAAAATACACCGCCTTAACACGGGCCACATACGCAAAAATGGGCGTAGCTCGGATCTCTCTTGGGTCGGCACTGGCGCGAGTAACGCACCAAGCCCTGATGGACTCGGCAAGACCCTTTTTGAATGAGGGTGACTTTAGCGCACTGGCCAAGGGAGCAAACGGCAGCGTAATTGATGATATGCTAACCTGACGGCAGCAACCCTATTTAGCACCTTTTTCAGACACCAAGCACCCAACAAAAATTAACCGCAATCCACTGATTGTTCGTTAAGCCGCTGACTTTTGATAGGCTGATCCATACCGAAATACATTTCCAGAAAGCCTGATCCGCACATTAGCGCGATCCAGATGATAGCCGCGCGCCTCAAGTATTTGTCGGACCATGTGACCTATCATTTGGCGCAGCTTAACCCTGTGCAACATGTTTGGAAAAGCCTCTTCAAGCAAAGGGGAAATCCCTTCAATCGCTGGACGCCTAAGATAGCTGGCAGTTTCCATTATTAGGAGGATGTTGGCTTGATGCAGCCACGTCCAGAACTGGTGTCCATCGTATATGAGATAGGTATGGGCGAATTTGTCTGGGCGATATGGGTTCATGGCGTAGGGTCCGTGCTTTTGGGCTTTGAGTGAGGTAGGGGGCGAAAGTCGTGGATTTTGATATCCCTTAAACGTTTAAATCCCCTTAACACCGAAGCGTCATTTATGACGCGTTCGCTACACGCTTCAAATATGACGCGTCGAAAATGCAGTGTCATGGTATCATATTACCACCTACAAATCCTCTCCCAACTTCGCGTTATACCCTTCCCCACTTGCCACTCCGCTACACGCTCGTTACCGATATCCCACAGAACGAAAGAGGCCTTCCATGAAATACGCAGATTACAAACACTGGACAAACCGTGCCACGGAATGGATCGAAACGTATTTCGAAAATCTACGGGACACACCTGTCCGCGCACAAACCAAAGTCGGTGAAATTGCCGCGCGCTTGCCCGTGTCTCCGCCAGAAAACCCAACCGATATGGATACGATATTCTCCGATTTTGAACGCATTGTCCCGGATGGCCTCACCCATTGGCAGCACCCACGTTTCTTTGCCTACTTCCAATCAAACGCTGCACCTGCGTCTATGATTGCAGAACAACTCACCAATGCCATCGCCGCACAATGTATGTTGTGGCAAACGTCACCTGCCGCCACTGAAATCGAACAAGTGATGGTCGATTGGCTCCGCCAAGCCCTTGATCTGCCAGACCATTTCAAAGGCGTGATCCAGGACAGCGCTTCCTCTGCCACTTTGTCCGCTATCCTAACAATGCGCGAACGGGCGACCCAATTCAAAGGCAACGACACGGGCCTGTCCGTTCAACCCAGACTGCGGATTTACTGCTCTGCCGAGGTGCATTCTTCCGTGGACAAAGCCTGCTGGGTTGCAGGAATTGGTCAGGACAACCTTGTCAAAGTCCCCACAAATGCCGATCATCAAATGGACCCAACCGCGTTACAAGCGGCCATTGATGCAGACCGCGCGGCGGGTCACACACCCGCTGGTGTCGTGCTCTGCACAGGGGGCACCTCGATCGGGGCCTGTGATGACCTGCCACCGCTGATCAAAATCGCACAATCCGAAGACCTCTACACCCATCTCGATGCCGCATGGGCTGGCTCTGCCATGATTTGCCCTGAACTGCGGGATGTTTGGGACGGCGCACAGGATTGTGACAGCATCGTCTTCAACCCGCACAAATGGCTAGGAGCCAACTTTGATTGCTCTGTCCAGTTCCTCAAAGACGCGGATATCCAGCGCCGCACAATGGGCCTACGC
>CAYWIR010000449.1:0-2415 GCA_964458375.1 uncultured Neptunicoccus sp. | reverse complement strand
CATTCCAGCGCCTCGCCGTCGATGTTTTCCTTGAGCAGGCCCTCTTTCATCATCAAGCCGAGGTTCGGGCGGGACCGCCGCCATGGGGCATCCGCACCTTTGTAGATGATGTGGCGCAGGTCATTGAGGCGACCCGGCGTTTGTTCGCGCCCAGCTTTGAGCCAATTTTCACGGGATTGCCCGCCTTTCCACGCGCGGGTGGTAAAGCCGAGGATTTCGCATTTCACTTGGCAGCGTTCGAGCGTGCGGGCCAGCACATCGGCGCAAATGGCGGCGATGGAAATGGGACGGCCGCGCATAGAACCAGAGTTGTCGAGCAACAGCGTGACGATGGTGTCTTTGAATTCGGTGTCGTTTTCCACTTTGAACGACAGGGGCGTTGTTGGGTTGGAAATCACACGGGCCAAACGGCCTGCATCCAAGATGCCTTCTTCCATGTCAAAGGCCCAAGAGCGGTTTTGCTGGGCCTGTAGACGACGTTGCAGTTTGTTTGCCAGACGGGACACAGCGCCCTTGAGCGGATCGAGTTGTTGATCGAGATAGGCGCGTAGGCGTTCGAGTTCGGCAGGTTCTGCCAGTTCTTCGGCCAAAACCTCTTCGTCAAATTCGGTCGAGTAGACTTTGTAGTTCGGGTCCGCATCGGAATGGGGCGCGGGGGGTGGCGGATCCATGGGTGGTTGGCCGTCTGGGGCCTCCATCTCTTCGGCGGAATCCATGTCGTCGCGATCTTCCATAGAGGTTTGCGCTTGTTGCTGATCCTCTGAGGCTTGTTGATCGTCAGTGCCTTCGGTTTCGTCCTGATCGTCGGATTGATCGCCTGAATCGGTGTCAGGGGTTTCTTCCTCGGTGTTGTCTTCTTCGGCTTCTTCCTGACGGTCTGGGTTTTCTTCGTCTGGGTCTTCGCCAAGCTGTTCGCCGTAGCCCAGATCGTCGATCATTTGGCGGGCAAATTTGGAGAAGGCCACTTGATCGTCGAGCACGTCTTGCAGGTTTTCAAGCGTGCCTTCTGCTTGGGATTCGATGAACCCGCGCCAGAGTTCCATCACATGGGCAGCGGCAGGGGGCAATTCGCGGCCCGTTGCCAAATGGCGTACGAGATAGCCAGCGGCGGTGGCCAGCGGTGCGCCTGCGGCGTCTTGGATTTGCGCAAAGCCCATTTTCGCGGCTTCGTTGCTGATTTTGCTGTCGATGTTGGACGCGGTGCCGGGCATGGCGCGGGCGCCCATGGCTTCGCAGCGGGCGGTTTCCATCGCTTCATACAAGGAGCGTGCCATTTCGCCTTGGGGGGCGTAGCGGTTGTGCGTTGCTTCGTTGTGGAAGCGGATGCGCATGGCGTAGGCGTCTGCGGTGCCCCGTGCCAGTAGAACCTCATCACGGGTCATGCGGCGGGTGACTTGGGGCAGGCGCATGGCGTCATTGGACATGCCAGCGGGATCAACGGTGTAGGACACACTTAGCTCTGGCTCATTCGCCATGGCTTTGGTCGCTTCGGCCAGCGCCTTTTTGAACGGATCAGCGGGGTTGTCGTTTGGTTTGTTCATCGTCTTTGGCCTAGCATTTCAGCGTTGTGCGGACGGTTTTTCGCCCTTCTATGCTGCTCATGGGGATATCATCATTGTCATTGCCCCCTGTCCACATAGATATGACACGTTCTACGGATGCGCGACACCCCGAAGCGGCCTTTGCAGCGCGTTCGACGGTGTTCACTGTCATTTTGGTGGAGCGGGACGTGGGGCCGACCAGCGCGTAGGACTTATCTGGGCTGACGGCGACATTGTAGGTTTGGGAGCCGAGCGCGATGGATTGGCGGGTGGACCAAGTGGTGTCTTCGTCGGCGAGCGCTGGAACGGCCAGCAGTGAGAATATGCAGATTAAAGCTCTCATGAAAATTCTGAGGACGTTTTTCTTAACAAATCAGCGGGGTTGTCGTTTGGTTTGTTCATTACTATTTTTTCAACTCCCTAATGACCAAAGCCTCTTGATCAATAGCCTGTTTGTAAAGACCTTCTGAAGTTATGAGGCTTTCGAAAAGCCCCTTCGCAGCGTCAGCTTGTGCAATTCGTGAGAAAACCAACCCCGCTATTGTAACCGCAAGTGCAATGTACCAAGGGACAAAGAAGAATAAAACAATCCCAATTGCAATAAGACCAAACATACCAGTTCTTAGCAAAGCTTGGCGCCTCCTCACCGAGTTTGGAAGCAGGTAAGGATTTTCGTAAAAAAACCCAGCTTTGTCCTTGTCTATGCTCGCTGAAATAGTGCGCTCATTGTATGCTTTAACAAATTGCTCGTGGTTCATCAAAGAATCCCTTCAAGCTCTATTTCACCCCAAGCTCACACTCGCCGCTGACTCTGGCAGTTCCTCGTCAAAGCAGCGCTGATAGAACTCGGCCACTGTTTGGCGTTCCAATTCGT
>CAYWIR010000448.1:0-2417 GCA_964458375.1 uncultured Neptunicoccus sp. | reverse complement strand
GTCGAACTGGCCTAAGCCACGTTCAACCGTATCAAATCGAAGGGCGGCCCAGGAATGGGGCGCCCTTTATTTGTGTCATGTTGCGGGGCGCTACGCGACCAGTGGCTTGCGGTTTTTGATATGCCGCAGCACAAGCGTGCGACTGCGACGCCCATTGCTGAAGGGCGCCGCCGGCAGCGGCGAGAGCGCGCCAGCCTGGTCGTCCAATTCCGGGAACAACTCAAAAATCTCTTTGCGCGCAGCGGGACCAACAGCTTTGAGCGCCTGAGGACCGGTAAAAAGGGATTCTGTTTCGGCGCCATTTGACAAGACAATCTGATGGGCGTCCAACAAGATATGATAGTAGGTGACAGATCTTGGGTGATTGACGCATTGCACGCCAGGTACTCCTACCAGATGTTTCGCCGCCACCAAGACGTCTTTTGCGCCAAACATGCGCTGTGAAATCGCGGACCTCACGGCTACTCTGTGCTGTGGTGATACGCACAAATCGTGCGTTGGGGTTCCATTCCCCAAGGCACCTTTCATTATTTTGATCGGTCGCAGGTTTGGTCGAACCATGAGGTCAACAACACTGAGCGACCGCGCCCCGATCCATGCAATCGGTTGATAGCCATCGGCCTTCGTCCAGACCATGTCTGACGGGGCCAAATCCTCGATCGGGCGTGGGCCTGTTTGCGTTTCTATTAAGGTCCCTTTGGTGAAACACGGCAGCGGATCGGTTAAGCCCGTAATGCCAAAGGCGCTTTCAAGGTCGTTGTTGTAGGGTACCAAGGTCAATGTCCCGTCGCCCAGCATGAAGTCATTGAGGGCCGCATCGGTTGACGCACCGGTGGCAAGGTTGCTGCTGTCTAGGACGGTTAGGGGCTGCCCACTGTAATTGGTGTCCGTTTGCGTGACTGTCTCAATGTCGCCTGCGCCATCACGGGTTGGGATCCCCATATCGCTAACAATATAAAACTGGTCTTCGTCGCTGTTGGCATAGGCAAAGACCCAGACGGTATACAGGTTGCCCGTGGCGTCCTCGGTTAGAAAGCCGTAGTTCAGCTCAACCTGGTTCGCTGGACCAATCGGATTGCCGTCTATAGTTGTATCGGTAATCACAAAGTCAGTCGTACCGGAGTCTGTAACAGGCAGCGTTTCATCCACCTCTAGAACAGTCGTTGCGCCAAGGTTGAATTGTAAGGTTTCACCGGCGGACACAGTTGATGAGCTATCGGCAGTGTCCGCGGTCAGGTTGCCCGCACCGGTGCCAGAAACGGTTCCCTCTCCAAAAACGCTGATAAAAGCCATTCGTCCTTATCTCCGATTCTAACTTAAAGCTCTGCCTTCTTTTCTTTTCAACTCCGTCACATCAGGGCGAATTGGGCTATTGCTTCCCGCGTGGTGTGATCTGCCGAGAGTTTTAGAGGCAAAATTAGATTTTAGTGGGTGGTATTCGTGAAAAATTAAAGGCGACCTAATTTGCCAAAGACAATCTTAGAGCGAACACTTTTCTCCACGCTCCGGGCAGCCTATTATTCAGACTGCGCCGACAAAAAGGGATTAAGGTAACGAAGCGCAGTTTAACGTGCTCGCTTTAGCGGCGGCCACAAAGATGGCCATTGATCCAAGCAAATCGACAGGCACCATCAGGGAAAATAAGAACCGCCCAGGCCGCGCGCTAGACCTGTAGGGGTAAGCGCTTTGACCGGTTTTGGGCGCGGGGGACTTGCGTTTCACCCGTTGTCAACCTATTTGAACCATTCACGCGGCTTCGATTGATTCGGGGCCGCCTTTTCTGTCTTGCAGCATGGAGCCGATTTCACCCTTAAAAACTGTTTGTTTTCAAGGGTCCGGCGAAGCGTTGTGAGCAGACCTTTCTTGGTAAACCTCCTCGTATCGGGGGTGTTTTCCAAGGCAGGATCACAGGTCGAGAGCCGCGCAGTGGGTCGCGTGGCGAGAATGGACCTCATTTTGTCGTCTCGTATGGTCGCCCGTGCAGTCGCCCAACTGCATGTGCGCCGGTGAGAATTTGAAAGGTGTCCAACCAAATGGCGCAAACGTTCCTCGGTCAGAAACGTCTCCGTAAATACTACGGTAAAATCCGCGAAGTCCTTGATATGCCGAACCTCATTGAGGTTCAGAAATCATCCTATGATCTGTTCTTGCGTTCCGGCGACAGCGACACGCCGCTTGACGGCGAAGGTATCAAAGGCGTCTTCCAGTCGGTCTTCCCGATCAAAGACTTTAACGAAACCTCAGTTTTGGAATTCGTTAAGTACGAGCTGGAAAAGCCCAAGTATGATGTCGAAGAATGCCAGCAGCGTGATATGACCTATTCCGCGCCGCTGAAGGTGACGCTGCGTCTGATCGTGTTTGATGTGGACGAAGACACGGGCGCCAAATCCGTTAAAGACATCAAAGAACAAGACGTG
>CAYWIR010000447.1:0-2423 GCA_964458375.1 uncultured Neptunicoccus sp. | reverse complement strand
GCGTTCACAGGTTCACCTGCAAAGGCTCCGTTCAAATCCACGAGATGCAGCCAATCACAGCCCTGATCCACAAATGCCTGCGCTTGGGCCGCAGGGTCATCGTTGAACACGGTGGCTTGATCCATTTCACCCTTATACAGGCGCACACAGGCACCATCTTTGAGGTCGATCGCAGGGTATAGAATCATGGTTTTGTCCGTATTTGTGTCTTGGGACGTGGGATAAAGCCATAGGCGGTGAATTGCAAAGGGGGCTTTGTTTACCCAAGGTTTGGGTTGACCAAAAGGGCAAGTGTTTGCATGGTTTCATCGCAACACGGGAGATTAGCATGAAAAAATTAGCATTGATCGCAGTGATGGCCGCTTTTGCGACGCCAACTTTTGCGGATGATATCTTTGGCACTTGGAAAACAGGCGCTGATGACAATGGCAATTCGGGTCACATCAAAATCGCGAGTTGTGGGTCCAAGATTTGCGGCGTTTTGGTGAATTCTTTTGACAAGGACGGCAAGGCGTACAAATCGGAAAACGAAGGTAAGAAAATCCTTTGGGACATGGTGAACAAAGGTGGCGGAAATTATGGTGACGGCAAAGCCTGGATCCCAGACCGCGACAAGACATATAACTCCAAGTTAATTCTTGCAGGCAACAGCCTGTCGGTAAAAGGCTGTGTCTTGGGTGTGTGCCGTACGGGCGCAAAGTGGAAGCGCGTGAAGTAATTCACTTTTACCATACGCCAGATATTAAAAGGGCCCTTCAAACGAAGGGCCCTTATTTTGTTTTAGCTGTCGCCGTCCAACATGCCTGTTTTGAACAACAGTCCTGCTGCTGCGCCGCCAATCAGTGGGGCGACGATGAACATCCAAAGTTGTGACAAAGCAGCGCCACCTTCAAATAGGGCAGGGCCAATGGAACGTGCCGGGTTTACAGAGGTGTTGGTGATTGGAATGCCGATCAGGTGGATCGCAACAAGTGCCAAACCAATTGCGAGCCCCGCAAACCCTGGGGCCGCATTTTTACCCGTAGAGCCGAGGATCACCACAACAAACAGGAATGTCGCAACAATTTCAAAGACCAAGCCCGCTGCGATGGAATAACCGTTTTGCATGGCATTGCCTGCAAAGCCGCCCTCATATGGCGTGGCGTTGCCTGTTGCGATGACGTAAAGCGCGGCCGTTGCAACGATGGCACCTGCGATTTGTGCGATGACATAAGACACCAGTTCGCCTGCTGACATACGGCCAGACAAGAACACGCCCAAAGAAACGGCAGGGTTGATGTGACAGCCCGATACAGGGCCAATTCCATAAGCCATGCCGATCAAGGCAAGCCCAAAGGCGAATGAAATGCCAAGGAGGCCAATGTGCGTCCCTGCAAAAATGGCGGCGCCACAGGCAATAAAGACAAGTGTGAAGGTTCCGATAAATTCGGCGATTTGTTTGTTCATTTGATTTCCCCTTACAAGAACAAGTCCCCGTCAGGTATGAAACCGAATTCTCATTTCAAGGGTCAGGGAGACCATTGCAGGAAGTTGCCGATCAATCGCAGGCCCGTTGCTTGGCTTTTTTCGGGATGGAACTGTGTGCCGATGATGTTGTCATGTCCTACGGCTGCGATGATCTCTCCGCCATAATCACAGGTGGCAATCACATCGGCGCGATTTTCTGGGACAAGGTGGTAAGAGTGCACAAAATAGATGTGATCGCCCGCGCCAATCCCGTCAAACACGGGATGATCGGGCGTTTCTGTAAGCGCATTCCAGCCCATGTGTGGGATTTTTAGGGATGGGTCGTTGGGCGTCAGCGCCGTGACCTCTCCTTTGATCCAGTCAAAGCCTTTGTGGTCGCCGTGTTCGCGGCCCCATGTGGCCATCATTTGCATTCCAACGCAGATGCCCATGAAAGGATTGCCCGCTTTGACCTTTTCTTCGATCGCGCCAAACAGGCCGTCGATGGCCCCAAGTTCACGGCGGCAATCGGCGAAGGCCCCCACACCTGGCAGGACCACACGGTCGGCGCGGCGTACCACATCAGGATCTGGGGTGACGATGATGTCGCCGCCGCCAACCTCTGCCGCCATGCGTTGAAACGATTTTTCGGCAGACCGTAGGTTGCCAGAGTTGTAATCAACAATTGCCGTGATCATTCGGAAAGGGTGCCTTTGGTGGACGGGATCGCATCTGCTTTGCGCGGGTCCGTTTCAAGGGCCGCACGCAGGGCTTGGGCCACGGATTTGAATGCGGCTTCGGCGATGTGGTGGCTGTTGAACCCGTCGAGCGCTTCTACATGCAGCGTGATGCCGCCTTGCATGGCGAAAGCGGTGAAAAATTCGCGCACCAATTCGGTGTCAAAGCTGCCTATTTTTGAGGTGGGCATCTCTACCTTCCACACAAGGTAGGGACGGCCCGACAGATCAAGCGCCGAA
>CAYWIR010000446.1:0-2429 GCA_964458375.1 uncultured Neptunicoccus sp. | reverse complement strand
CGGCGGGGGATTTTGAATCCCCTGCGTCTACCAATTCCGCCACTCGGGCAACGCTCGGCTGATTTAGCGAGGCCGCTTGCCCCCGTCAACGGCAAATAAGGACTGAATCACAAATTCTGCGCATTGAAGGTATCACATTGATCCATGCGGGCCGAGTTGTAGCCCCTTTGAAACCATTTTTGCCGCTGTGCAGAGGTGCCATGTGTAAACGTATGCGGGTTTGGCCGCTGCCCTGCATTTCGTTGCAATGTATCATCGCCAATCTGCTTGGCGGCGTTAATCGCTTCACCAAGATCACCGTGTTCAAGCGTGCCAAGGCGTTCTTCGGCGTAGCGCGCCCAAATCCCTGAATAACAATCCGCCTGCAATTCAATCATCACAGACACGCGGTTGCTGTCCCCTTGCGACATACGTTGCCGTGCGCGGTTTGCTTCGCCCAAGGTGCCAAGCTCGTTTTGCACGTGATGGGCAATTTCATGGGCCACAACATAAGCCGCTGCAAAATCGCCTGATGCGCCAAGCCGTTTGGACATGACCACAAAGAACTCCGTATCAAGATAGGCTTTCTTGTCCGCAGGACAGTAAAACGGCCCAGACGCGCCGCTGGCCCCGCCACAAGGGGAATTTGTGGCCCCTTTGAACAGCACCAGCGTTGCAGGCGTATAGTTGCGGTTCAGTTGTTTGTTGAACACTTCGGTCCAGATGGTTTCTGTGTCTTTTAAGGTCACGGAGACAAATTGCCCCGCCTGTTTGTCAGCCTCGGTAATCTCGGCAGAGCCGCCACCCGTGTTTTGGCCCCCAGCAATGTTGAGCAATGTCGAAGGATCGACGCCCATGAAATAGCCGATCACCAATACAGCAACCAGTCCGACACCGCCGATGCCACCTGCTTTTTTGCCGCCGCCGCGCCCGCGACGGTCTTCGATGTTTTGGCTGCCACGCCGTCCTTGCCACTTCATGTCTTTCCCCAAGATTTGCGAGTTTTCCCTAAGCTAAGCAGCCAAAGGCCCAATCGCAAGGCTTGACGCACCACATCACTTTGGGCATGACGGAGAAAAAGAGGCATCAGCAGTGCTACGCAATTTATATGACTGGACCGTTTCGCTTGCCCTGACCCGTTGGGCGTTGGCCGCATTGGCGGTGATTTCTTTTGTAGAAAGCTCGTTCTTTCCCATTCCACCCGACATTTTGATGATCCCAATGATCCTCGCCGCACCTACCCGCGCATTTTTGATCGCTTTTGTCTGCACAGTGTCATCGGTCGCAGGGGGCGCTTTTGGCTATTACATTGGGGCCGAACTGTTTGACACGCTTGGCCGCCCAATCCTCGATTTTTATCACAAAATGGACGCCTTTGACGAATTCAAAGCCCGTTTCAACGCCCAAGGGCATTGGGCTGTGCTATTCGCAGGCATTACGCCCTTCCCTTATAAGGTGATCACCATCACCTCCGGCGTGACCGAACTGCCCTTCTGGAACTTTATGTTCTGGTCCGCCATTGCCCGTGGTTTCCGCTTTTTCGTGGTGGCAACGCTGCTGTGGTTCTTTGGCGAACCCATCCGACAGTTCATTGAAAAACGTCTGGGGCTGGTGTTCACAATCCTTTTGGTCCTGCTGGTGGCAGGCTTTGCCGCGGTGAAACTGCTATGAACAAACAACGATTGATCTTAATTGCCGCCCTTGGGTCTGCTGCAATGCTGGCGGCTGCATTTGGGTTTCAATACCTTGGGGATTTGCCTCCTTGTAAGATGTGCATCTGGCAACGCTGGCCCCATGGCGCGGCTGTTGCAATTGGGCTGATTGGTGCGCTGATCTATCACCGTGGCATTGCGCTTTTAGGGGCGCTAGCCGCGCTCACCACCGCGGGTATCGGCCTTTATCATGCTGGCGTGGAGCAGGATTGGTGGGAAGGCCCTACCACCTGCACGGCGCAGCCTTTGGGCGAAATGTCAGCGGCAGAGGCGCTGGCAAAAATCCTCGAAGCCCCTGTGGTGCGCTGCGATGAAATCCCATGGGAATTGTTCGGCCTCTCCATGGCAGGGTGGAACGCTGTGGTGTCGCTCGGTTTGGCTTTAATCTGGGTGTTGGCCGCGCGTCGCTGATCCTTTGGCGTTATTGCTTTTAACAAAAAGTCGAAGCGCTTTAGGCTTGCAGCTCTGCATCCCAATAGAGAAAATCCATCCAACTTTCGTGCAAGTGGTTTGGCGGAAACTTACGCCCTGCATTCAGCAATTGGCTCGATGACGGTTGTATCGGCGTTTTGCGCAGGCTCATCCCCGCCTGTTTCAGCGACCGTGCCCCTTTGCGCAAGTTGCACGGCCCGCAAGACGCCACAACATTCTGCCACGTGGTTTTCCCGCCCTTGGAACGGGGCACAACATGATCAAAGGTCATATCCCCCCGTGATCCACAATATTGGCACATAAATT
>CAYWIR010000445.1:0-2440 GCA_964458375.1 uncultured Neptunicoccus sp. | reverse complement strand
GCTGCGTTCTTGGCGATTGTCCTGAACTTGGTTCTGCCAGAAGACCTCGGCTAAATCAGACCCCAAAACCTATCAAAGCCCTGCCAACTGGTGGGGCTTTTTTATGCTCAAAAAACTTACTGCCACTTTTTGTCAGTAGCCTCCAATTATGTTGATCCTAGAAATTCCAAAAGGAGACACACAATGGAACGCACCCCAATCAACCCATGGAACTGGTCCCTGAACCTTGGCTACAACCAAGGTGAGGTCATCACAGGTCAAAACCGTCAACTCACCATTGCAGGTCAAACCTCAGTGGATGGCAACGGCGCCCCCCAGCACGCAGGCGACATGCGCGGCCAAATCGCACTGGCTTTGGACAACCTCCAATCCGTCTTGGCCGATGCCGACATGGATCTGTCGAACATCACCCGACTTGGCGTCTATGCAACCGATGTGGACGAAGCGATGAAAAACTTCGATCTGCTCGGAATGCGGTTCGGTCCCTTAAACGCCTCTCCCCCTATGACCCTGCTTGGCGTCACACGGCTGGCGATCCCCGACCTAATGTTCGAAATCGAAGCCACAGCCATGGCGTAAAAAACAAAAGCCCCGCCAAATCGGCGGGGCTTTACTATATTCTTCGCCACTTATTTTGTGGCCAAAATCACGGGCCACATGCCCCCACCAGCCCATCAAACAATCTCTGCTGACTTGCATCTTCCGCTGCCGACACCTCAGGATGCCACTGCACGGCCACGCAAAACGGATGCCCTGTGACCTCCAACCCTTCTACAATCCCATCAGGGGCCACCGCTGAAACAACCAAACCATCCGCCACGGTCTTTACCCCTTGGTGATGCCCTGAATACGTTCGCACTTGGTCCTTGCCCATCACGTCAAACAGCTTTGACCCGCGATCCACATCAACAGGCTGCACGGTCCAAAACCCATCCTCGCCGCGATGGATATCAGGGTCTTGAACATCAGGAATATGCTCATGCAAATTGCCACCGTAAAACACGTTCAGCAATTGCATCCCACGACAGATGAACAGGCTCGGGATTGTCCCGTCTTCCATAACACGGCGGATCAGCTCCATCTCTGTCTCGTCCCGTTCGCGCGACACCGCCAACAGATTTGGATGGTTCGGATTACCGCCATAAAGCGCCGGATCAATATCCGTCCCGCCCGTGAACACAAACCCATCCACCAGCGAAATCCAGTCGCTCAGATCAGGCTCATTTGGCGGCAACAACACAGGCACCCCGCCTGCACGACGCACCGCATCCACGTACTGTGACGGGCTGGCATAAAAATCATCGTACAGAAAATTCTCCACCGCCACATCGCGGCGGCCGTAGGTCAGAATGCCGATCACAGGTTTCTTAGAGGTCATGGCCAAGCCTTATTTTCAGGTCACGCAACGCTTCTTAACAAAAATTAACTTATGTTGCGTGATAGGTTAACGCAGAAAAGAGAACACACTACCCATACCTAGGGACCCCTGTTTCTGGGTAGTTTGCTTTTTTTCTAAATCGCCGATTTGCCACAATCGTTAACAGCGTACGCTGCCCTAGCTGACGTAATTTAGCGACGTTTCAAGGGCATGCAAAAACGATCCAGCGGTCGAGCTGGCAGACATAATCAGGAACGTATCCTCCCCCGTCCGACACAGCACCGCACCCATATGTTCCATGCTCGTCCGCTCCGCCTTATCTACTGCAAACTTATCAGGATTCGTATTCACCGCACACACCCGTTCCAGCGCCGCACGCGCAAGCGGACCAGACATTTCCAGAAACACCCAGTTGTTCGTTTGCTCCACGTAATACCCTGTTTCTCCCAGCTTTTTTTGCACAGCGGGAACTCCAGAATGGGGCACATGATCCCACAACAGCATAAACTGATCGACAGCAAACCCCATGGCCCGCACGTCCCCTTTGCCCACATGGCTTTCGCCAACACTCGGAACATCAACGCCGTACCCAGATTTCAGTTTCTTAGTAAGCGCGGCTTTGCCCCCTTTAGGAACAGACACTGCCACGGCCGCCATATCCGTCAGCTCACGCAGGCGCGTACCATTCCAATCTTGATCAAAACCATCCAATACCGCTTTGGATTCTAACGTAAAATCAACCACGCAACCGCTCCCCTTCTGGGTCAAAGAAGTGCGCCGAAACGATCTCCACTTCCACATCTTTTTGACGCACACCATCCCATGCACGGATCACATCGCCCTTGCGCGAATTGCCCGCTTTAACAAAACCAAGCCCGATGTGATGCCCCAACGTGGGGGAGTACGCAACCGAGGTCATCCACCCCAAATCATTGTCCATCGTTGCCTCTGCATCCCGTTCAATGAAATGCGCGCCGCCGTCCAATTTCAACGACTTATCGACAGGCTGCAACCCAACTAGGTTCCAAATTTCGTCACTGTTCATATACGCACGTTCTGACA
>CAYWIR010000444.1:0-2442 GCA_964458375.1 uncultured Neptunicoccus sp. | reverse complement strand
CTGGCTGGTGATGCGACATTCATGATCGATTACAGTGATCGGGTTTGGTTGGTGGAGCGGTTCACGGGTGTTGCACGCGAGCGGACTTGGTCTGATTTGTTGCAGTATTTTGCCTATCCGTTTTCGGTTTTGTGGATCAGCGGAGGCATTTTGTTTGGTCTTGTCCTGTGGCGGGCGAGTGCGCGGTTCGGCCCGATTTTGCGCCGTAAGTCAGGCATTGATGCGAGTAAAACCGTTGCCAATCAAGCGGCTGCGCGCCTTATGCGATTGACCGAACAAGATGGCGCGTTGCTGGGGGATTATGCCAATGTGCGGCTGTCTGCGATTGCGGCGCGCAACCTTGGGCCGACCTTTAAAAATGATCCTGATGCCGCCGTGAAATTTGTGCGTCGTAAGCGGCCAGATTTGGCGGATAGCTTGCAAGACGCGCTGAACGCCATTCGCACGCAGCCATCCAATCTGTCGGCCACGGCGGCCATCGCAAACGTTGATAAATTCGAACATATTCTGGAGCAGTTGAACAATGACACTTGAAATCCTTCAGTCCCGCGCCGAGGCTTTTCGCGCAGAAATTGCCAAGACGGTGCACGGTCAAGAAGAGGTGATTGACCTGTTGCTGATTACGCTGTTTGCCAAGGGGCATGCTTTGTTAGAAGGCCCGCCCGGCACGGCGAAAACGCTGTTGGCGCGTAGCTTTGCGGGGGCGTTGAACCTTGATTTTGGGCGCATCCAGTTTACGCCTGATTTGATGCCCGGTGATGTGTTGGGGACGTCGATTTTTAATTTCCAAACCTCTGAATTTACGCTGACAAAAGGGCCAGTGTTTAGCCAAGTTCTGTTGGCGGATGAAATCAACCGTGCGCCGCCAAAAACGCAGGCAGCCTTGTTGCAGGCCATGAACGAGCGGGTGGTGAGCATTGACGGGAAAGACCATGATTTGGGGTCAGAGTTCATCGTGATTGCAACGCAAAACCCAATTGAACAACAGGGTACATATCCGCTGCCAGAGGCGCAGTTGGACCGCTTTCTGTTCAAAATTGTGTTGGAATTCCCTGATGCTGATACCGAAATGGCAATCTTGAAGCATCATGCGGCTGAACCATTGGATTTTGCGGGTGCGACAGAACAAGTTGGCAATGTTCTAGACGCAAAAGCCCTGCAAGAAAGCCGCGATGTGGTGGATAGCATTATTATTGATGATGACATTCTGGCCTATATTCTCCGCCTTGTTCGGGCCACACGCGACAGCTCTGATATCGCTTATGGCGCGTCTACTCGTGCGGCGGATGCTTTGGCAGCGGCGACGCGGGCCTGTGCGGCCTTGCAGGGGCGTGATTTTGCCATTCCCGATGACGTGAAGCGATTGTTCGTGCCAGCCATGCGGCACCGTATCGTGCTGGGGCCAGGCGCTGAAATCGAAGGGCGCACGTCAGTACAGTCCCTTGAAAACATCCTTAACCAAGTCGAGGCCCCCCGCTGATACGCCCATCGCGCAGATTGCTGGTGGTGGGGGCTGCGGCCCTTGCCGTTTCGGCCCTTGTGTTGGTTCTTGGACAGGGCCAGCGCGAGGCTGCGCTTGTGCCATGGGCTATATTGGGCGCAGTGGTGTTGTTGGATTTGGTCCTGTCTCGCACACCGCGTAAATCCGTGAGCGTTGAGATCCCGCCTGAAATGTTTGTCGGGGAAACCGAAGACTTCGCCTTTGATATTTCACCTGTGAGCGCTGGAATGACGGGGAAGATTGATTGGCCCGAAGGCTTGTCAGGACCAGAGAGCATTAAGTTTGGGCAAGAGCCCTTAACGCAGGTGCCTGTCAGGGCCGTACGGCGTGGCAGTTGGAACATTACCAAACTGCATTTGATTTGGTCGTCGCGGTTTCGGTTGTTTGAAAAGGTGCCGACATTGGCGCTGGATTTGGACGTGAAGGTTGTGCCGAACATTCGCCTTGTGCAATCTGGTCAGATCACGTCGATGGTTCTGTCGAACATGTACGGCATGAAGGAAAACCGCGCCGTGGGGGAAGGGACGGAGTTTCACCAGCTGCGCGATTTTGTGACAGGGATGGACGTGAAGTCCATTGACTGGAAACGTTCTGCGCGGCACCGCAACCTTGTGTCGCGTGAACTGCGATCAGAGCGGAACCACCATGTGATCGTCGCGCTCGACAACGGGTATTTGATGCGCGAAGAAATCGCGGGATTGCCCAAGATTGACCATGCGGTCACGGCTGCGCTTGCCACCGCTTGGGCGGCGGCCCTCGGGGGGGATATGGTCGGTTTTTATGCCTATGACACGCGGCCCAATGTATTTGTTGCACCAAAGCCAGGGCGTGCGGCGTTTCCTGCGTTGCGATTGCGGACTTCAGAACTCGACTACGTGAGTTTGGAAACGAACCACACGCTCGCCATGACGGAATTAAACGCGCGGACACCAAAGCGCAGT
>CAYWIR010000443.1:0-2449 GCA_964458375.1 uncultured Neptunicoccus sp. | reverse complement strand
GTTGCGCCACAAGGTCTTTGTGCTGTGGGTCCGCTTCAACATCGAGAGTTGGGGCCGCAGCCTCTGCCGTGGTTTGATCAGGGCGGGCGTCGCGTGCTTGTTGATTGGCAGCAATACGATCCGCCAGTGGCAGATCGGGCATACCTGGCGCGCCAAGGTTGGTGTAAAGCCAGACCGATCCAAGCAGTGCAATGACAACTGCCCCAAGACCGATGGCATTGATTGTGCTAGAGGCCTGTGTTGCCACAGCTTCGGCGCTGGCGCGTTTGTCGGCGGCCAGCAATCGGCGCGCAACATCAGTGCGGGCGGCGGCGGCTTCGTCCGTGTTGATGACGCCACGGGCCAGATCGCGCTCTACCTCGGCCATTTGGTCCTTGTAGATGCCCATATCCTGTTCTGCGGCTTTCACACCTGATTGGTCGCGGCGCAACAGCGTCGCGCCCAAAAGAACGCCAACAATCACAAGCAAAGCAGCGGCAAGAAGCCAGAACATGAACCCACCTATAAGGCAATTAACCTGCCCAAACACATAATGCGCGGGCGGGGCGAGCGCAAACCCCATTCGCGCGATTGTTCTGCGACCAATTGAAAGACCCTAGATGTCGGGAATCGCATTTGCGGTGTCGCATGGATTGAGTCGAATCCGACGAAAATGCGGGATACGGTTGTCAGCCCCTCGTGCGCGCCATAAGTCACCGCACATCACAGACTCGGAGCCTGCCACATGAGACGTTATTCCGCCTTTGCTATCGCCCGCGAAGCTGCCCGCTATCACACGGGTTGGGAACGGGCTTGGCGTTCGCCAGAGCCTAAGAAAGAATACGATGTCATCATCATTGGGGCGGGTGGTCATGGATTGGCCACGGCGTTTTATCTGGGCAAGAATTACGGCATCACCAATGTGGCGATCATCGAAAAGGGCTGGCTTGGTGGGGGCAACACAGGGCGTAACACAACGATTATTCGTTCGAATTATTTGCAGGACCCATCGGCGGCTTTGTACGAAAAGGCGCGGTCTTTGTACGAAACCATGTCGCAAGACCTGAACTACAACGTGATGTTTTCCCCCCGTGGCGTGATCATGTTGGCGCAGACAGAACACGAAATTCGCGGGTATCAGCGCACGGCACACGCAAATGCGTTGCAGGGTGTGGCGACAGAATGGATTGGGCCTGAGAAGGTCAAAGAACTGTGCCCGATTATTGAATTGAAAGGCCCACGCTTCCCCGTGTTGGGTGGCCTGTGGCAGCCGCGCGGTGGCACAGCGCGGCATGATGCGGTGGCTTGGGGCTATGCCCGTGCCTGTTCTGATATGGGCATGGATATTATCCAGAAATGCGAGGTCACGGGTGTTAACCAATCTGGTGGGCAAGTGACGGGGATTGAAACCACCAAAGGGTCCATCGGCTGTAAAAAGCTCGGCATGGTTGTGGCGGGGCATTCAAGCGATCTGGCGAATATGGCGGGGTTCCGTCTGCCTATGGAATCCGTGGCGTTGCAGGCGTTGGTGTCAGAGCCGATCAAGCCGATCATGGATGTGGTGATCATGGCGAACACCGTGCATGGCTATCTGTCGCAATCCGACAAAGGTGAGATGGTGATTGGCGGTGGGACGGATGCGTTCAACAACTATACCCAGCGCGGGTCGTTCCATCATATCGAGGAAACGGTTAGGGCGCTGTCCGAGACCTTCCCGATGATTTCACGGCTTAAAATGCTGCGCCAATGGGGCGGGATTGTGGATGTGACGGGGGATCGTTCGCCGATTATCGGGAAAACGCCATTGGGTGGCTGTTTCATCAACTGTGGTTGGGGGACAGGCGGGTTTAAAGCCATCCCAGGGTCTGGCTGGGCGTTTGCAGAGACGCTGGCGAAAGGGGAGCCTGGGGAATTGGCTGCGCCGTTCGGGATGGAGCGGTTTATTGAGGGGCGCTTTATTGATGAGAGTGTTGCTGCTGGGGTAGCGCACTGATGTTAATTGGAGCCGAAATCCCCACTGCTGCCAAGACCACCATTGTTGCTGCCAAGACCACCATTGTTGATGTGTGCTGCACGGTCGAGTTCGGGAACACCCAAAGGCGGGCCATGTTTCCTGTTCTGGGCTTCAATACGAGCGTTGCGACGTGCTTTCAAGGTGAAGTAAATGGTGAAAATAACAAACGCGCCAAGTGCTATAAGTGTGATGATGTTTCCTATTTGCATTCGCTCAATGTAAGTGCTGTCGATCAAGAATTCAACTCAGTGGTGCGTCAATGCTTCTCTTAACCTGTCCGAACAGCGGGATTGCCGCGGAAGATACTGAACTTGCGGCGGGGGACGAGGCGTGTGTTCTTAGCTATTGTTCGGGGTCGGCGGATTACTCGGGGGTGGCGTACTGATGTTCATTCGCAGAAATCCCCAGCACGGAATCAAGGCCGCAGGCCGCCGTGCCAAAGCCTGCCCGTCCGAG
>CAYWIR010000442.1:0-2457 GCA_964458375.1 uncultured Neptunicoccus sp. | reverse complement strand
GCCAGATCGGCAAAAGCATCGCCGGTCATGTCAATCGGCTCGTGATCTTCAATCGGGAGCATTGAGGGAGCGCGACCCTTCTTGCGGGTCTGATCGAGGAACAGATTGCGTAAGGTGGTAGCCATATAGGCCCTTGGGTTGGCCACATCAGACAGGCAGGTGTCACGGCTAAGGATATGCAGCACAACATCCTGCACCAAGTCCTCTGCCTGATCGCGGTTGCGGGTCAGGTGGTGGGCATACACGTGAAGGTCTTCGAGATGGTCGAATAGTTTATCGTAATTCATAGGCATACTCCTTCGCTTTGGTGTGGAGAGGGTGACACGAACGGAGCATAGAAGCGGATCGATTGGGGGCGTTAGGTCAGAACCCGCCCAAGGCCATAATCCGCTGGCTCAACCCACGGTGCGAGGCGGGTTTTTGCCGCCCGTTTGGCGTGTTGGAATAGGGGCAGGGATTATTTCGTCTTAGGGGTCAGAGGGCGCAATCTGCGTGCCTCGTTCAAACAAACGAACTGGAGTATTCTATGCGTAAGATGATTATGGCACTGGTCGCCGTTGGTGCAACAACCTCATTTGCTATGGCAAAAGAGATGTCTGAAATGGACGTCAACGCAGACGGCGTGTTGAGCGTTGAAGAGTTTGCAGCGGGTCATTCCGACGTGGACCCCGCAATTTTTGCTGCGATTGATGCCAACGAAGACGGGCTGATTGACCCAGCCGAATACGCAGCCGCAACAGATGAAGGCGGTGTGTTGGCTGACAGCTAACATAAAATGGGGGGCTGGCAGATGAGGCCAGCCCCCTGTCTTACTACGACTGGTCAAAGGTGGCATTGCGATTGTGGTTCTTGTCTCTGGCTTAAACGGGGATGCGTGTGTTTTGGAAAACACGATGGCACGCAGTTTTGTGACCGCCTGTGACAGGGCAGGTTTCTGTGCTAACCCCTGATCATTATGCGGATCAACGACTCTATCACCATTGAGGATTGGGAACTGACCGAGAGCTTTTCACGCTCTTCTGGTCCGGGTGGCCAGCATGTGAACAAAACGTCATCTGCCGTTGAATTGCGGTTCGAGGCGGAGCGATCCCCAAACCTGACCCCCGCGATTAAGTCTCGTTTAAAACGACTGGCGGGCCGCCGTTGGACCAAGGACGGGGCCGTTGTTGTAACCGCCGAGGCCCACCGCAGCCAGTTGATGAACCGCGAGTTGGCGCAAGAAAAAATGGCCGAACTGATCCGCAAAGCATTGGAAGTGCCCAAGCGGCGGATTAAGACAAAGCCGACGCTCGGCAGTAAACGGCGGCGACTGGATGGGAAGACGCGGCGCGGTGAAGTGAAGAAGCTGCGGGGGAAGGTGGATCGGGATTAAACCACCACCTCAACTTCATCCTGTTCGCCAACGCCGAATACCCGTTTGTAGCGGTCGATTTGGTCTTGTGGGCCCATGGCTTTGCGAGGGTTGTCGCTGAGTTTGACTGTTGGATGTCCGTCTGCTGCCACGGCTTTGCACACAAGCGAGAATGGCGCGAGTGCGTCATTTGGGACAAGGCCACGGAAATCGTTGGTGAGCATGGTGCCCCAGCCAAAGCCGATGCGGACACGGCCTGTGAACTGTTTGAACAGCTCCATGATTTTCACGTCATCCAAGCCGTCTGAGAAGATCACCAGCTTCTCACGCGGGTCTTGGCCGCGGGACTCCCACCACTTGATAGCCTTTTCTGCGGCTGTTGCTGGGTCGCCGCTGTCTACACGGATGCCTGTCCAATCGGACAGCCAATCGGGGGCGTTATCAAGGAAGCCTTGCGTGCCGTATGTATCGGGCAGGATGATCAACAGATTGCCGTCGTGTTCGTCCTGCCAGTCCTGCAAAACCTGATAAGGCGCTTGGGCCAGTTCCGCATCGTTTTTGGCAAGCGCGGAATAGACCATGGGCAGTTCATGGGCGTTTGTGCCAATGGCTTCGACCTCGCGGCGCATGGCGATCAGGCAATTGGACGTGCCTGTGAAGCTCTCGCCCAGACCTTCGTTCATGGCTTGCACACACCAATCTTGCCACATGTGCGAATGCCTGCGGCGGGTGCCAAAGTCGGCGACTCGCAATTCAGGTTCGGCGCGCAAACGTTCAATTTTTTCCCACAGTTTGGTCATGGCGCGGGCATAGAGAACCTGAAGTTCGAATTTGCCCATGCCCTTGAGAACGGCGCGGGATCGCAGTTCCATGATGATCGACAGGGCGGGAATTTCCCAGAGCATCACCTCGGGCCAAGACCCTTCGAACGTGAGTTCGTATTGCCCATCTACCTTTTCTAGGTGGTAGGCGGGTAAGCGTAGGTTTTCAAACCATTCCATAAAGTCAGAGCGGAACATCTGGCGCTTGCCGTAAAATGTGTTGCCGCGCAGCCATGTGCTTTCGCCCCGTGACAGGGAGAGGGAGCGGACATGGTCCAATTGTTC
>CAYWIR010000441.1:429-2465 GCA_964458375.1 uncultured Neptunicoccus sp. | reverse complement strand
GATGATGCAGATATGCACTCGATCCCGCGCGAAGGACTAAACCCAGCCGTTATTGATCGTCTTGCCATGCGCCTTGCCGCAGGGGGCGGCACCGTGCGCCCACAGTTCAAAGGCCCGCTTCTTCTGCCCAACAACATGGACGCACTGCGCAATTACTACGCGCAAATCTCTCTTATTGATCACCACATCGGAGAGATCCTTGCCACGCTCGACCGCTTGGATATGACCCGTGATACGATCATCGTCTTCACTGCGGATCATGGTTTTTCGCTCGGCCACAATGGCATTTGGGGCCACGGCGCCGCCACATGGCCCAGCACCACGCACCACGCTGCCTTCAACATTCCCCTGATTATCGCAGGGGACCCAATCGCGGCGAAAAACACCGTGTCGGACGGACTCACCAGCCAGATCGATCTGTTTCCAACGCTTTTAAAGCTCGCAGGTATCTCGACCACCGCCACCCTGCCAAGCGCCGCAAACGACCTCACCCCCATGTTGTCAGGCAAACCACAAACGTTCCCAAATGCCGTGTTCATGGAGCAAGAGGAAACCCGCGCTATCCGCACCAAAACCCACCTCTACATGCACCGCTTTAACGGCGGCGCAGATTTCCCAACCACAGATGCGCTCTATGATCTGCGCACCGACCCGTTTGAACGCAACAACCTTGCCACCGACCCTGCTCAGGAGGGCACGATCACCAACCTGCGCACACAAATCTCTGATTTTTTCTCAACCCACAGCCAACCACGCTACGATCTTTGGTCGGGCGGCACGGCCAAATCCAATTGCCAAGCCCCTGAACTGTGGCAAAACGCATGGGGCGCTGATTGGCATCCAGAACAGCCGCGCCGATGAAACGCCTTTCAACCTTCCTCCAAAACCACTGGCAATTGCTGATCCTGATGGCGTTGATCTTCACGTTCTGGCGCAGCGAACCCCTTCAACCACTGCGCGTCTTAATCGTTTTCCTGCATGAATTTTCCCACGCCGCCGTTCTCATCCTAACGGGGGGCGATGTAGTCTCTTTCACCATCACCTCCAATGAAGGCGGCCTGGTCATGGGGCGCGGCGGATCGCGCTTTCTTACGCTCACCGCGGGCTATCTCGGATCGCTGGTTATCGGTGTCGCTTTTCTATTAATCGCCGTGCGCAGCAAATGGGACCGTGTCGCTCTTGGCACGTTCGGCGCCGTCCTGCTCGGAATTGCCGCGCTTTACATTCGGGATGCGTATGCGCTCATCTTCACCGTCATCGCAGGCAGTGCCATGCTCGCCATCGCCCGTTTCTTGCCCGCTCAGGTCAGCGATATGATCTTGCGCATCATCGGCCTCTCCAGCATGATCTACGTCCCATTTGACATCTTCTCAGACACAATCTCGCGCGCGCACCTCCGCTCAGACGCGCGCATGTTGGCCGAAGAATTCGGCGGCACCACGATCTTATGGGGCGGTCTCTGGCTGATCATCAGCCTCGTAATAATCGCCTACAGCCTACGTCACGGCCTTGGCGAAACCAGCAACATCGCATTCAAAAGGGCCGCCTCCGAAAAGACGACCCTCTAAAGCGTTTCAATGTTCCCTAAATACCTAAGAAACTACTCGGCCGCGACGCGACCGGGGTTGTTGGGATGCGTTGTCCAATCGGCAAACTTTTCTTCAACAACTTTGCCTGTCCGCTCATCCACCTGACCAGGTTCAATCCGTTCCATCGTGATGCAGTTCTCAACGGGGCACACATTCACACACAGATTACACGCAACGCATTCATCATCGATCACTTCAAACGTGCGATCAGCAGACATGGTAATCGCCTGATGGGACGTATCCTCACAGGCGGCAAAACAGCGCCCACATTTGATGCAATCATCCTGTGAAATCCGTGCTTTTGACACATAGTTCAGGTTCAGGTTTTGCCAGTCAGAACAATTCGGGATAGCACGCCCTACGACACTACCAACGCTGTCGTGCCCTTTCTCGTCCATCCACTGCCCAAGACCAGAAATCATCTCTTGCACCACTTTAAACCCATAG